>HF993287.1:0-66664 GCA_000436795.1 Bacteroides sp. CAG:1076 | reverse complement strand
TACACGACGATTTTCTTTTCGTCCCGCTTCAGTACTATTGTCTGCAACAGGATTGCTTTCTCCCATACCTTCTACACTTTTAATCTGTGAAGTTGCAACGCCGCATCCCAGCAGATAACTTGAAACGCTCTGGGCACGTGCCTGAGACAGCTCCTGATTTTTCTGTACACTTTCGGCAGCTGTACTGTTTTTCCAGCCAGTATTGTCAGTATATCCGTAAATGGCAACGTCCATGTCCGGGTTCTGGTTCAATACATTGTTTGCGAACTTGCTGAGTGATGCCTTGGCAGAAGTACTCAGAGATGAACTGCTTGTACTAAACAAGATACCAGAATCGAAAGTAACTTTTACTGCCTGCAAGCCATTGTTGTCAGTTACCTGTTCTACTTCAGCACCCTGAATCTGGGCAGCCTGTTCTGCAGCCTTGTCCATTTTCTTTCCAATCAGGACACCGGCACCTGTACCGACGGCAGCACCTACTGCAGCACCGATAGCAGCTCCTTTGCCATGTCCGGCAATACCACCGATAATAGCGCCCAATGCAGCACCACTTCCGCCACCAATCATACCACCTTTGGCAGTATTATTCAAAGAACCGCAACTGCTAAGTACCAAGCATGAGCTCAGTAAAATAGCCATAAAACTCGTTTTTTTCATATATTCATATTTTATTAAGTACCGTCAGAGAAACAATTTATCAGGACATTTGTTTACCTTTTCCTCCACATTCCTGATAAAAGACAGAAACGGACTTTATTAATAAGCAAAAATCGGATAGTTCTTCATCGTATCGTTTACACGTGCACGAACGGAAGCAATAACTTTCTCATCGTCTACGTTCGACAATACGGTTTCTATCATTTCTGCAATTTCGTACATCAAATCTTCTTTAGCACCACGGGTCGTTATAGCCGGAGTTCCCAAACGAATACCTGAAGTCTGGAAAGCAGAACGAGTATCAAACGGAACCATATTCTTGTTTACGGTAATATCGGCCGAAACCAATGCCTTTTCGGCTACCTTACCCGTAAGATCTGGATATTTGCTACGCAAGTCTACCAGCATAGAATGGTTGTCTGTACCGCCGGAAACGATGGTAAAACCACGGTCCATCAAAGCCTGTGCAAGCACAGCTGCATTTTTCTTAACCTGCTTCTGATATTCCTTATATTCAGGTTGCAGACATTCGCCGAATGCTACAGCCTTGGCAGCGATGACATGTTCCAGCGGTCCACCCTGAATGCCCGGGAATACAGCAGAATCGAGCAACTGAGACATCATCTTGATTTCTCCCTTAGGAGTCTTTTTGCCCCATGGGTTAGGGAAGTCCTTACCCATCAGAATTACACCACCACGCGGACCACGCAAAGTCTTGTGAGTAGTAGAAGTAACAATGTGAGCATACTTCAACGGATTATCCAGCAAGCCAGCGGCAATCAAACCTGCGGGATGAGCCATATCTACCATGAAAATAGCACCTACCTTGTCGGCTATTTCACGCATACGCTTGTAATCCCATTCACGCGAGTAAGCAGAACCACCACCGATAATCATCTTAGGATGTTCGCGCAATGCGATTTCTTCCATCTGGTCGTAATCTACACGTCCGGTTTCTTTATTCAGATTATATTCACACGGAGTATAAATGATACCCGAAGTATTGACAGCCGAACCATGAGAAAGATGACCACCATGTGCCAGATTCAGTCCCATGAACTTATCTCCCGGGTTCAATACAGCCAGAAATACGGCAGCATTGGCCTGTGCACCAGAATGAGGCTGTACGTTTGCCCATTCGGCTCCGAAGATTTGTTTCAGACGGTCGATAGCAATCTGTTCGCTCTGGTCTACCACCTCGCAGCCGCCATAATATCGTCTGCCCGGATAACCCTCTGCATATTTATTGGTAAGGCATGAACCCATAGCCTGCATAACCTGATCACTCACAAAGTTTTCGGATGCAATCAATTCGATACCTTTCAGCTGGCGCTGATGTTCTTTTTCAATGATGTCAAAAATCAAATCGTCTCTTTTCATGTTATAGCATTTTAAAAAGGTAATATTATGTTCGTTAAAAAATTACTCCCAATGAAAAACTCAGTACATTCTTTCGTCGCTTGAGAGATATATCCTGGTCGCAATAAGGAGATTCGGTAAGATTCTTGTCGAACGTTACCGCTTTCACCATATTATGCAGGGCTGCTTCGTAACGGAAGTCAAAGAAGATATTCGAAACATTGACCGCAAGTCCCACTACGGCACTGTAACAAAACGGATGGAGTTTTTCTGTTATGTTTTGCTGATAGAAGCCTGAATATTCGTTCTTGCAATGCTTTCTCCAATTATACGACACTTTCGGACCGAGAAAGAATGCCATTCCATACGGGCGTGCATCCACAAATTTATACCCATAAAGCACAGGCAGGTCGATGGAATTTATGGAAGTCTTTACCAGTGCGCTATGCTGCAAGATATCCCGGTTGTCGGCCGTACTGGCAACGGAAATACTTCCTTTTGAAACATTGTAAGAAATTTCTGTCTGAAGATAATGATGCTTTTTCAGGTTAAAACGGCAAAAAAATGCCCCGAAATAACCTACTTTGTAGTTGTTTTGGATATCGTTTAGTTCCTGTCCTCCTACCGAGAGGCGGTCTATAAAGAACATCGACGAATTAAAGCCTGCTTTTACCCCCACGTTGACCAGCGGGTCGCGCGAGGCATCCCGTCTGCTCCCTCTCGACTGGCCTTGAAGATTCGTTGCCAGCAGGAGGCTTGCCATGAGGATAAAAGCAGCTTTTTTCATATTAACGCTCTATTTTTTCTTTTCTACCGACCAGCCGAATTTCCCGATTTTACTGCCCATTTCGTAGTAGCCTCCATGCGCATAAACCAGTAAATTCGATTTTGCCAGGTCGAACTTTCCCGTATCGGAGTCCAGGTATTTCTCGTCAGCCTTTACGTTTACCACATCGGCGATAAACATATCGTGCGAGCCCAGTGATACAATTTCCTTTACCCTGCACTCGATGCACAAGGGCGACTCCTCGATGATAGGGGCCCGTACCACAGAAGCCGGTCCCGGGGTAAGATGCATCTCCTCGAACTTGTTGAAGTTCTTGCCCGATCGCACCCCACACCAGTCTGTTGCGTAAGCCATATCTTTAGTCGTCAGGTTAATCACGAACTCCATATTCTTCTTCAGAATGGGATAGGAGTGCCGTTCCGGCCTGACAGATATATAACACATCGGCGGATTGGTACAGATGGTTCCTACCCACGCCACAGTGATGATGTTATATTCTTCTTTACAACTACCGCAGCTGACCAGCACGGCTGGCAACGGATAAATCATTGTTCCTGGCTTCCAGTCTTGCTTCATACGGTTATCAGATCAGTTTGATATTATCCTTCTGTTGCTCTTTTTCGCAATAGTGGCATTTCAAGATACCCTGTTCCTTATCGATAACATGGAACCACGTCTGCATCGGCTCGTTATTGGTAATACATTTCGGATTGTTGCATTTCACGATACCCTTCAGCTCGTCGGGCATCAGCACCTGCTTTTTCTCCACTACTTCGTAATGGCGGATAATGTTCAGCTTTACGTTGGGGGCAACAACCGACAGGCGGCTCACTTCTTCGTCAGTAAAATATCTGTCGGCCACCTTGATAATGCCTTTCTTTCCCAGCTTCTTGCTTTCGAAATTATTTCCGATAGTGATGTTGCTGTCCGTGTTTTCCAATCCGAGCAGTGCAACAACTGTAAATACTTTATCCGAGGGTATATGGTCGATAACCGTTCCATTCTCAAGGGCGGCTACCTGCAGTTCTTTCTTTTCGTTCATAATCTTTCTTGATTAATTTGTTTAAAAAGTTTATTTATCTTTCGGTGTCCGCCTTAACTTCGTCCAGTGTAATGCCCAGTACGTCGCACAAAATAGCTTCGCGGGCATAAAGTCCGTTCTGAGCCTGCTGGAAATAGTATGCTTTTTCGTTGTCGTCTACATCGTAAGCAATCTCGTTTACACGAGGCAGCGGATGAAGAATACGGAGGTTGGGGCGAGTATGTTCCAGCATCTTGTTGCGGAGGATATACACATCTTTAACTCGTTCGTATTCCATCAGGTCGGTAAAACGTTCCCGCTGTACGCGTGTCATGTACAAGATGTCCGCATCGGCAATGGTTTCTTCCGTGAAATCCGTATGCTCGATATATTTAATGTTGTGCTCCTTGCAGTACAGTTTGTATTCTTCCGGCATTTTCAGTTCTTCGGGTGCGATGAAATGGAAGGTCGGATTAAAGTGGCGCATGGCCATCAGCAGGGAATGTACCGTACGACCATACTTCAGGTCGCCCACCAGATAAATGTTCAGGTTCTCCAGTGTGCCCTGTGTTTTATATATGGAATAGAGGTCGAGCATTGTCTGAGAAGGATGCTGGTTGGCTCCATCGCCGGCGTTGACAATAGGCACCGGAGCAATTTCACTGGCATAACGTGCCGCTCCTTCCAGATAATGACGCATTACGATGATGTCGGCATAGTTGCTTACCATCATAATGGTATCTTTCAGTGTTTCACCTTTTGAAGAACTTGTCACCTTCGGGTCTGTAAATCCGATAACCTTGGCACCCAGTCTGTTTGCCGCAGTCTCAAAACTTAAACGAGTACGCGTGGAAGGTTCAAAGAAAAGGGTTGCAACGATTTTTTCATCCAGTAAGTGACGGTTGGGTTTCTTTTCAAACTCTCTTGCCATTTCCAAAAGATAAAGGATACGTTCTTTAGAATGATTGGCAATGGTTACTAAACTTCTATTTTCCATATTTTCGGTTTTATGAATTGTTTTTATAATACCGGAGTTCAAAGGTAGGCAAAAAAAATAAAAGCGCCACTCTTTTTTCATATAAATTCACTGAAGTTTTTATTTCCCCGTCATTGTGTTTTCTTATTTTTTGTACGAAAAATTTTATCTTTTGTACAAATCATTCTATTTTTTGTACAAAAACTCAGTAACTTCTCATATTGTTTTATTCGTTTATTCCAGTGAATTTCCTTATTTTTGCACGTTTTCTTAATTCATTCTGCCGGAAACAAATTTATTTCCGCAGAATTTGTTGTAAATTAAATAGGTATAGCATATTAATTTATCATGAGGAAGAAATTTATATACGTGTTGTGGGCATTGCTCGCATTAGGAGTATTATCGGTAACTGTAGTCTTTACAGCTATCGCAAAAGGGTGGATTGGTTATGTGCCTCCGGTGGAGGAATTGGAAAACCCGAATCTGAAATTTGCAACCCAGATTATATCCGACGACGGTCAGTTGCTGGGTACCTGGTCTTACAGTAAGGAAAATCGTGTATATGTAGGCTACAATGATCTGTCGCCTAATCTGGTACATGCACTTGTTGCAACAGAGGATGTACGTTTCAGCGAACATTCCGGCATAGACATCCGTGCGTTTATGCGTGCCGTTATCAAACGTGGTATCTTTATGCAGAAACATGCAGGAGGTGGCAGTACCATTACACAGCAGCTGGCTAAGCAGTTTTATTCGCCTACTGCAGATAATGTAATGGAACGTTTGCTGCAAAAGCCGATAGAATGGGTGATTGCCGTAAAACTGGAACGTTATTACACCAAGGAAGAAATCCTGACTATGTACCTCAACAAGTTCGACTTTCTGAACAATGCAGTAGGTATCAAGACTGCCGCCAAGACTTATTTCTCGAAAGACCCGAAGGATCTTACAATAGAGGAAGCTGCTACGCTGATAGGTATGTGCAAGAATCCGTCGCTGTATAATCCTCGCCGGTACAACGAGCGCTCGCGCGGACGCCGTAACACGGTGCTCGACCAGATGTACAAGGCCGATTATATTACCAAAGCCGAGCGGGATTCACTGCAGGCATTGCCGCTGACACTGAAATTCCAGCCTGTTGACCATAAAGACGGACTGGCAACTTATTTCCGCGAGTATTTGCGTAGAATTATGACTGCAAAGAAACCTGAGCGCTCAAACTACAGAGGCTGGCAGAAGCAGCAGTATTATGAGGATTCTCTGGCGTGGAAAAACAATCCGCTGTACGGATGGTGTGCAAAGAACAAGAAAAAGGATGGAACAAACTATAACATCTATACCGACGGACTGAAAATTTATACAACTATCAACTCGCACATGCAGCAGTATGCCGAAGAGGCTGTGTACGAACATGTAGCGAAATACTTGCAACCGCGCTTCTTCAAGGAAAAATACGGACGTAAGACTGCTCCGTATACCAACGAACTTACTCAGGAAGAGGTCGACAAGATTTTGGAACGTTCCGTTCGTCAGTCCGACCGCTACCGTGAGATGAAGGAAGCGGGCTGTTCGGAGGCGGAGATTCGCAGGGCATTCAATACCAAACATGAAATGACAGTCTTTTCATGGGACGGAGAAAAGGATACTATTATGACTCCGCTGGATTCTATCCGCTATTACAAACATTTCTTGCGTGCGGGATTCATGTCGATGGATCCGATTACCGGTTATGTAAAGGCTTACGTGGGTGGTCTTAACTATAATTATTTCCAGTACGATATGGCTATGGTCGGACGCCGCCAGGTTGGTTCAACCATTAAACCTTATCTATATACGCTGGCTATGGAAAACGGTTTCTCGCCATGCGACGAGGTGAGAAATGTTGAACAGACCTTGTTCGATGAAAATGGAAAAGCGTGGACTCCGAGAAACAGTTCCAAGTCGCATTACGGCGAAATGGTTACGTTGAAGTGGGGACTGGCAAACTCCAATAACTGGATCTCTGCTTACCTGATGAGTAAGCTTAACCCGTATGCTCTGGTTCGCCTGATCCATTCGTTTGGTGTCCTGAACAGAGATATTCAGCCTACAGTATCTTTGTGTCTGGGACCATGCGAAATTTCAGTAGGCGAAATGGTCAGTGCTTATACGGCTTTTGCCAACCGGGGTATCCGCACTGCGCCGCTCTTTGTTTCTCGTATAGAAGATAACGAAGGCAACATTATTGCAACATTTACACCGCAGGTAGAAGAAGTTATCAGCGAATCGAGTGCTTACAAGATGCTCGTCATGTTGCGTGCCGTAATCAACGAAGGAACCGGTGGACGTGTTCGCCGTCTGTATGGAATAAAAGCAGATATGGGTGGTAAGACAGGTACAACGAACCGTAATTCGGACGGTTGGTTTATGGGATTCACTCCTTCACTGGTTTCGGGTTGCTGGGTAGGCGGTGAAGAACGTGATATCCACTTCGATACGATGCGCGATGGACAAGGTGCTTCAATGGCACTGCCGGTATGGGGCTTATACATGCAGAAAGTTTATGCCGACAAGTCATTGGGTTATTCTCAGGATGAATATTTTGATATTCCTCAGGATTTTGACCCGTGCAAGGATAAGCTTACTGAAATGGAAGAGGACAATAACAGCCAGCTGGATGATGTATTCTTCCAATAAAAATTCCAACTAAGCAAACTTGTCGGCATAGGACTCCAAAAACGTGCCGATGTTTTAATACAAACGTGCTGACGTTCTTTCTGAAACGTCAGCACGTTTTTTTATGTTGCCGCCGTTGGATATTTGGATAATTTTCTTTATCTTGCAGAAACCTATAAAAAAGAAGGAGGATTGTAATGGATCGTAATCTTACCTTATACCAGCTATCTCCTGAACTTGCAGCCAAAGTTTTCGACCGAATCGAAGTGTTTAATCGTGGAAGAATATTGAATAATGGCAAATATATTATCAGCATGCCGACTCCTTACCGCCCTTATTACGGCTTTTGGCGGGTATTTGCCGACGATAAGACTCCGCTGTTTGTACGGACACTGGCCGTAACATTCGATGCAGCAGCCGAAAGAGCCTTTGCGTTACTCCAGAATTGCAACGTTTTCCTCGATGTGCAGGATAATGCTGCGTTCGAAGATTGCTATGGGCAGTCGGACGATATCATTCCTTTTGGTAAATACAGAGGCAAGCGCCTGGCCGAGATTTTTTATGTAGATCCCTCGTATGTGCTTTGGCTGGCAAATAAATTTGTTGTCGAAACCAAGCGCTATGAACCATTGGTTGCTCTTGCCAAAAAGTTTGCCAAGGTACATTTCGAACTGACAATCCAGAAAAGACATATATCGTCTGTAAGCCGTTATATCGGTGAAGTGGGAGAAAAGTTGAAAGATATGTTTCTCACTGTACTGAATGTCCGTCTGCAAGTAGATACTTACAAAGCCGATTTCTATGTGGATCAGAATGTGCTGGCAGCCGATCGTGACGGGAACCGCTATACCTTTTTCGTAAAAGCTGCTGCACGAAGTCAGACGCCCAATGTGCTAAGCTGCCATAGCCGCAAAATCAACCTCCACGAAGTACTGCATTTGTCGTCGGCAAAAGTCATGTCACACTATGAAAGCAATGGCGTTCATTATACACGTTTAGGTTACATAAAACTGGTCTGATGTTAGGATTCTCTGATTGAAGCCAGAGCCTGTCGGACATAGTTCTTCTCCATGTCTGCGGGTTTCAGAAGGATTGTGTCATACACCAATAAATCAATATCCAGCGGAATAATTCCTCTCAGTTTCCCGTCAGGAGTTCTTCCGCATTTTTTTTCTATTTCCTTGAAAAAAGAATTCAAGTCTTCGGCAGACATGTCGGTTTCCATTACAGCAGCCTGGTTCAGATAAGGAGAAGGATTGTTTGTGCCCTCAGGAGGCGTTTCTATAATCTGCCCCCACGATATGCAGGGAAAAGTATTGTCTAATATTTTCCTTGCTGCAGACAAATGATATTCACCTTCTAAGTTCGATCCCAAGCAAATGACACAACGATATGCAGTTTTCATATTTATGAAGTTTTGAATACAAAAATAGATTTTTTTTGTAAATTTGCATACCAATAAAAAGTATGAATGCCATGAAATTTATCGGAATAATTCCAGCAAGATATGCTTCCACACGCTTTCCGGCAAAGCCACTGGCGATGCTGGGCGGGAAGACCGTTATTCAAAGAGTATATGAACAAGTATCCGGAATCTTGGATGAAGCATACGTAGCGACCGACGATGTACGTATAGAAGAAGCTGTCAAGGCTTTTGGAGGAAAGGTCGTAATGACCTCAGTAAACCATAAAAGTGGTACAGATCGCTGCTACGAAGCATTTTGCAAAGTAGGTGAAGGATACGATGTTATTGTCAATATTCAGGGTGATGAGCCGTTTATCCAGCAATCTCAGCTGGAGGCTATTAAAGCTTGTTTCGATGATGAATCGACTCAGATTGCAACATTGGTGAAACCTTTTACCCCGGCTGACGGCTTTGATGCGCTGGAGAATGTAAACTCTCCGAAAGTAGTGGTCAGTAAAAATATGAATGCCTTGTATTTCAGTCGCTCCATCATTCCTTATCAGCGTAACAAGGATAAGTCGGAATGGCTGAAGGAACATACATATTATAAACATATCGGACTATATGCTTACCGCGCCGGTGTATTGAAAGAAATCACTTCTTTACCACAGTCTTCTTTGGAACTGGCAGAATCACTGGAACAATTGCGCTGGCTGGAAAATGGATATACCATAAAAGTCGGTATCAGTGAAGTAGAAACGATTGGAATAGATACTCCGCAGGATTTGGCTCGTGCGGAAAAATTTTTGCACGAACATAAAGAAATGAAGTAATGGCCTTAGACAGAACAAAAGCTCCGAAAATACGTCAAATAGACCATTTTTCTATTGCCGCTCCTGAGCGCAGGGTAATGCCGAATGGAATGCCGCTGAATGTCATCCAGGTAGGAAGTGAAGATGTAGTACGATTCGACCTGCTGGTTAAAGGAGGACAGTGGAATCAGACACAACCGTTGCTGGCAATGTTTACAAACCGTATGTTACGTGAAGGCACTCGGTCATTCTCTTCATCGCAGATTGCCGAGAAGCTGGATTATTACGGCGCGTGGCTGGATTTGTCTTCATCATTGAATTACGGCTTTATTACATTATATTCTTTAGGAAAATATTTTCCTAAAACAATTGAAATTTTAGCTTCGATGATCAAGGAACCGGCGTTTCCGGAGAAAGAATTGTCGGTTGTGGTAGATGTCAACAAACAGCAGTTCTTGGTTAATGCCCAACGTGTAGATGTCATGGCAAGAAAGCGTTTAAACCGTGCTTTGTTCGGCTTGTCACATCCCTTGGGACGCTATGCGGAGCTGGAAGACTATGACCGTATCAACAGTCAGGTCTTAAAAGATTTTTATCACCAGTACTATCATTCTGATAATTGTTCGGTATATGTTTCAGGAAAGGTCACTCCCGAAATTATACACTGTATTGAGCATCATTTCGGAGAATCAAAATGGGGTGATACTTCCCGCAAGATTGATCATAAGGCTTTTAAGCCTGAAACTGAAGAAAATAAGCGTATCTTCGTAGAAAAAGCAGATGCTTTGCAAAGTTCTATTAAAATAGGAGCTTTTTCTATCGGGCAGAAACATCCGGATTACCAAAAGTTACGTGTTCTTGTTACATTGTTTGGCGGTTATTTTGGAAGCCGGTTAATGTCAAACATTCGCGAAGATAAGGGATATACATATGGAATCGGTGCCGGACTGGTCAACTATCCTGGCATCGGAGTTCTGGGTATCAGTACAGAAGCTGCAAATGAATATGTAGAACCTCTCATATCCGAAGTCTATAAGGAAATGGATATTTTATGCACGGAAAAGGTTTCGGACAAAGAATTGGAAATGGTTCGTAATTATATGCTGGGAGATATGTGCCGTTCGTATGAGAGTGCCTTTTCTCTTTCGGATGCTTGGATTTTTATCGAAACATCCGGTCTGGAAAATGATTTCTTCGAACATACGCTAAAAGCTATTCGTGAAGTAACTTCCGATGAGCTTCAGATATTGGCGCAACGGTATTTCTGTAAAGAAAACTTAATAGCGGTCGTTGCGGGTAAAAAAGTGTAATGATTTTATAATCTCTCTGTTAAAAACACTATTTTTGAACATCTAAATAAAAACGAAAGAGGAAATAATGACAAGACATACATTTTTATTATTTGCACTGATGGCATTTGGAGGCTTGTCGGCTTCTGCACAGATGTCGTTAGGGTATTATAAATTTAAAGACGGAGCAGAGTATACAGGTGAATTGAAAGGAAAGCGTCCAAACGGAAAGGGAAAAACGGTTTTCAAAAATGGAGATGTATACGAAGGCGAATATGTTAAAGGAAAACGTGAAGGAGAAGGTACCTATATATTTAGCGACGGAGAAAAATATGTAGGACACTGGTATCAAGATCAGCAACACGGACAGGGCACTTATTATTTTATGAATAATAACCGTTATGAGGGTATGTGGTATGCCGACTTTCAGGAAGGTGAAGGTACGATGTTCTATTATAATGGAGACTTGTATATTGGCATGTGGCACGAAGATAAGCGAAATGGCCACGGCACATATACCTGGAAGGGTGGGGCCAAGTACGAAGGTGAATGGACTAATGACCTGAAAAACGGAAAAGGTATCATGACGTGGGAGGACGGCTCGAAATATGAAGGCGAGTGGAAAAATGGTGAACGACACGGTAAAGGTACTTTTTATTATACTAATGGTGATAAGTATATTGGCGACTGGGTTCGGGATGTACAGCACGGAAAAGGTATTTATTACTTCCAGAACGGTGAACGTTACGAAGGCGACTATGCTGACGGAGAACGTACAGGAAAGGGAATTTATGTCTATCCTAATGGCGACAAATATGTCGGTCAGTTTAAAAACGGATGGCAGGAAGGAATCGGTACTTTTACATGGCAGAACGGAGCTGTATACGAAGGTGAATGGGTGAAAAACCAACGTTCAGGAAAAGGACACTATAAATGGGGAAACGGTGACGAGTACGAAGGCCAATGGAAGAATAACATGGCCGAAGGAGAAGGAGTTCTGCGCATGCAGGATGGCTCTGTTTATACCGGACATTTCTCAAAAGGCAAAGAAGATGGTAAAGGTACTATCGTTACAAAGGACGGAATTCGTTTTGAAGGCTTTTTCAAACAGGGAAAGAAAGACGGTCCATTTATAGAAACAGACAGCAACGGAAAAATTATCCGTCAGGGTACATTCCGATATGGCAGACTTTTAGAGGAGAAAAAATAATGTTAGATTTATCAGAACTCACAGATAAAGTACGTGCTCTTGCGGTAGAAGCCGGAAGTTTCATCCGCGATGAAAGGAAGAAATTTCATCGCGAAGCGGTAGAGAAAAAGCATGCACACGACTATGTGTCGTATGTAGATAAGGAATCTGAGAAAAGAATTGTAACCTGCTTGAAGGGATTGCTCCCTGAAGCAGGTTTTATTGCAGAAGAGGGTAGCGGTAGTCTCTCCGATGAAGAATATTGCTGGCTGGTCGATCCGCTGGACGGAACCACAAACTTTATTCACGATAATGCTCCTTACTGCGTAAGCATTGCCTTAAGAAGTAAAAAAGAATTATTGATAGGCGTGGTATACGAGATTTGCCGGGATGAATGTTTTTGGACTTATAAAGGTGCTCCATCCTATCTTAACGGCAGAGAAATACATGTATCATCAGTATCGTGCCTCGATGATTCGTTTATAGCACTTGGCTTCCCGTATGCTTCCGACGCATACAAGCCTATGGCATTGCATCTGGTAAACAATCTTTATGGAAATGTTGCAGGATTGCGATTGCTTGGAGCCGCCGCAGCAGAGTTGTGTTACGTGGCAGCCGGTCGGTTCGAAGCCCGTATTGAAGCTTTCATCGGACCATGGGATATTGCAGCGGGCACCATCATTCTGCAAAACGCTGGAGGTAAGGTTACCGATTTCGAGGGAGGAGATTCTTTTTACTCCGGCTCACAGGTACTGGCTTCCAATGGAAAGATACATCAGAATTTGTTGAATATAATTGATAACCTATAAAATACTTACGTTTTATTCGGTTTATCAAAATATATTTTGTATGTTTGTGTTACAAAAAGGGATAAGGACATGAATATACCAGAAATTTTAGATTTTCTGAAACGCTTGTCAGAGAATAATACCCGTGAATGGTTTCAGGAACACAAAGCCGAATATCAACATGTGCAAAGCTGCTTTGAAGATCTGCTTGCCACCATTATAGCACGTATCTCGTTATTCGATGAAAGTGTTTCGCATGTTCGTCCCCATGACTGTACCTACCGAATCTATCGGGATATCCGTTTCTCGGCGGATAAATCTCCCTACAAAAATCATATGGGGGGATATATAAACTCCCGGGGAAAGAAATCAAACCATTGCGGATACTATATACATCTGGAGCCGGGTCACTGTATGCTGGCAGGAGGAAGCTGGTGTATGCCGTCGAATATGCTGAAAGCTGTCCGCCAGTCAGTAGTCGACAATATTGATGAATACCGTTCAATCGTGGAAGATCCTGCTTTCAAAAAGTATTTTCCCATAATAGGAGAGAGTCACCTGAAGACCTTACCCAAAGGCTTCCCAAAGGATTTTCCATATCCGGACTATATAAAATGTAAAGATTATACAGTCGCTTATTACATTCCTGATTCATTTTTCGACAATCCTCATTTTATGGACGAAATCACAACTGTTTTCATGCAACTGAAACGTTTTGCAGATTTCACGAATTATACAATTGACGACTTCGAATAATAAGATGATATAAAAAAACAAAATCACAAATAAATATTACTACTATGGTTGTAGATAAATTAGAAAATCTTGAGAAATATGTTTCTCTGAATCCTTTGTTTGCACAAGCCGTAGAATTTCTGAAAGCTACCGACTTAGATGCACATGAAATCGGTAAGATTACGTTAAAGGAAGGTGAGCTGATGGTTAACTTCTCACAGACAAAACCAAAGACCAAAGAAGAAGCCAAACTGGAAACTCATAATCAGTTTATTGATATTCAGATTCCATTGTCTGGAGTTGAGGTTATGGGATATACTCCTCGCACTGACCTGCCGGAGGAAGCATATAATGCAGAAAAGGACATCACTTTCTATAAAGGATTGGCTAAAGATTATCTGACTATAACTCCGGGCATGTTTGCTATATTTTTCCCACAAGACGGACACGCTCCTGGCGTGACACCCGACGGGGTAAAAAAAGTCATAGTAAAAGTTCGGGTACATTAATAAAACTCTAATACTATGGATGAAGTATTGAACATCATTAAAAATGATCCTTGGCTGGAGCCCTATAAAGAGGCTATCACTGGCAGACATCAGCATGCCATCGATAAGGAAAAAGAATTAATCGGAAAAAAGACATTGTCCGACTTCGCTACAGGACACCTTTATTTCGGTCTGCACCGGACTGAAAAAGGATGGACATTCCGTGAATGGGCGCCCAATGCCACAGAAATTTATCTGATTGGTGATTTCAACGGCTGGCAAGAACAGGCCAAGTACAAGCTGAAAAGAGTAAAAAATACCGGAAACTGGGAAATCAACTTGCGGGAAAATGCCATGAAACATGGTGATTTATATAAGTTGAAAGTCTATTGGGAAGGTGGATGCGGAGAACGTATTCCTGCATGGGCAACACGTGTCGTTCAAGATGACCAGACCAAGATTTTCAGCGCGCAGGTATGGAACCCTGGAAAACCTTATAAATTCAAGAAAAAGGTATTCGTACCAAATGTTTCTCCTCTGATGATTTATGAATGCCACATCGGTATGGCACAAGATGCAGAGAAAGTTGGTACATACAACGAGTTCCGCGAAAATATTCTTCCGCGTGTGGCCAAAGATGGCTATAACTGCATTCAGATTATGGCTATTCAGGAACATCCGTATTATGGCAGTTTCGGATATCATGTTTCAAGTTTCTTTGCTCCGTCATCCCGATTCGGAACGCCCGAAGAACTGAAACAGCTCATCGATACAGCTCATCAAATGGGTATTGCCGTCATTATGGATATCGTTCATTCACATGCCGTAAAGAACGAAATAGAAGGATTGGGCAACTTTGCCGGTGATCCTTGCCAGTATTTCTATCAGGGAGAACGCCGCGAACATCCGGCATGGGACTCTTTGTGCTTCGATTATGGAAAGAACGAGGTCATTCATTTCCTGCTTTCCAACTGCAAATACTGGCTGGAAGAATTCCATTTCGATGGATTCCGCTTCGACGGTGTGACTTCCATGCTTTATTACAGTCACGGACTGGGAGAGGCTTTCTGTAATTATGGCGACTATTTCAACGGACATGAAGACGACAATGCAATCTGCTATCTGACACTTGCCAACAAGCTGATTCATCAGGTCAATCCTCGTGCCATTACCATTGCCGAAGAAGTTTCCGGTATGCCGGGACTTGCAGCTCCATTCAACGACGGTGGATACGGCTTCGACTACCGTATGGCAATGAACATTCCGGATTATTGGATTAAGATTATCAAGGAACGCCGCGATGAAGACTGGAAACCGTCCAGCATGTTCTGGGAAGTAACCAACCGCCGCAAGGATGAAAAGACCATTTCTTACTGCGAAAGCCATGACCAGGCTCTGGTAGGCGACAAGACCATTATTTTCCGTCTGATAGATGCCGATATGTACTGGCACTTCAAGAAAGGAGATGAAAACGGCGTTGTACAGCGTGGTATAGCCCTGCATAAGATGATCCGTCTGCTTACGGCTTCTACCATTAACGGTGGTTACCTGAACTTCATGGGAAATGAATTCGGACATCCTGAATGGATTGACTTCCCGCGTGAAGGCAACGGATGGTCGTACAAATACGCTCGTCGTCAGTGGCATCTGGTAGATGATAAGGACTTATGTTATCACTATTTAGGTGATTTCGACAATGCAATGGTACACCTGATCGAGGGAGTCAAGAATATACAAAAGACCGATGTGGTAGAAATCTGGCACAACGACGGCGACCAGGTATTGGCATATCGCCGGAAAGACCTGATTTTTGTATTTAACTTCAGCCCGACCCGTTCGTTTACCGATTACGGATTCCTTGTTCCGCGCGGCGAATACCGTGTTGTTCTGAATACAGACAATAAAGCATTCGGCGGATTCGGATTCGCAGACGATACCATAGCCCATTTCACATGTGCCGATCCGTTGTATGCAAAGGAAAAGAAAGAATGGCTTAAATTGTATATACCTGCCCGTTCGGCAGTAGTGTTGAAACGCCAGAAGTAATATTTATGAATGAATATATCCATAAAAACTACAAGAAAGCCGCACGCATACAGACCGTCGTGTGCGGCTTTCTTTTTTCCATTTTCAGTTTTATCTATCTTTATGTATTTCAGTGCGATGTACTGGAAGCCCTACATTTTTCGCTGGCCCATGGCAAGACTCATTTTGCCCCTCTGCCAAGCGCCATTATCATTACCCTGATACTGGTTCTTTTGCGCTGGGGAGTAAACAGCCTGCTCGGATTGAAAGGAGAGGTACGTGCTCTGTCATACTTCCCGTCCTGCCTTATTCTGGGGGTACTTACCGCTGTAGGCAGAACCATCTATATGCACGATTATCACACCCCATGGGGATGGCTGCTGCCCGTTGTGCTGCTGGTTTATTTCCTGCTTGCCTTTTGGTTAAGAAGAGTGTTCCGCGTACAGTTGAATGTGGAAAGCAGTCCGACTGCTTTGATGAACAGTAATCTTATTATATTGCTGCTGCTCATTATCATGACTGTTTTGATAGGCAACAGCAATCGTACTTTTCACCGGGAACTGCAAGCCGAGCATTATCTGCGCACCCACCAGTACAATGAGGTACTGAATATAGGAAAACACTCCGTCGAGGCAAGTCGTACGCTTACCGTGCTGCGTAGCATAGCCATGTCACACGCCGGAACTTTAGGTGAAAAACTTTTCGAATATCCACAATATTACAAGACCGACGGGTTGTTTTTTGCTAACGATTCGTCTACAGTTCTCCGCTATACCAACGACTCAATTTACTATCTGCTGGGAGCTCGTCCGTATAACGGGGAAGACCGTATGGTATTCCTGCGTAACATCTGCTACAAAGGAACCGGAAAATCGACCTCGCTCGATTATTACCTCTCAGCCTTGCTGCTCGAAAAGCAAGTCGATGCATTTGCCGGAGCGATAACAGACTTTTGTGAGCCCGATGAAGATTTCGCACGTTACTATAAGGAAGCGATGCTGATATATCGTGACCGTCATCCCGATTATCCCATTCAGATAACGGACAGTGCAATGATTCAGCGCTATACCGACTACAAGATACGTCGTAAAGACTTCACATCGGAAATAGAAGAGCGCAACAAAATGCGTAGGGAATTTGGCGATACTTACTGGTGGTATTTCGATTATCAGCACTAAAAACGTAGTTTGCTGCTGAAATGAATGCCACATTTGTAGGCTATCAACGGCTTTTTTACTAATTTTGCAACTTCGAACAAACGATTATAAAGACAATAACAACATAAATTATGGCAAAAGAATTAAAAGAACTCACCAAAAGAAGTGAGAACTATTCACAGTGGTATAATGACCTGGTAGTAAAAGCCGACCTGGCTGAGCAGTCACCGGTACGTGGATGTATGGTTATCAAACCTTACGGATACGCTATCTGGGAAAAGATGCAACGCATACTGGACGATATGTTCAAGGCAACCGGACACGTAAACGCATACTTTCCGTTGCTGATTCCGAAATCATACCTGAGCCGTGAGGCAGAACATGTTGAAGGTTTTGCCAAGGAATGTGCCGTAGTTACTCACTACCGTTTGAAAAATGCAGAAGACGGTTCGGGAGTTATCGTCGACCCTGCCGCTAAACTGGAAGAAGAACTGATTATCCGCCCTACTTCTGAAACTATTATCTGGAGTACATATAAAAACTGGATCAACTCATACCGTGATCTGCCTATCTTGTGTAACCAGTGGGCTAACGTAGTACGTTGGGAAATGCGTACACGTCTGTTCCTGCGTACGGCCGAATTCTTGTGGCAGGAGGGACATACTGCACACGCTACTCGCGAAGAAGCTGAAGCTGAAGCTCAGAAGATGCTGCACGTATATGGCGACTTTGCTGAAAAGTACATGGCAGTACCTGTTGTAAAAGGTGTAAAATCGCCGAACGAACGTTTTGCCGGAGCACTCGATACATATACTATCGAAGGACTGATGCAGGACGGAAAAGCACTGCAGTGCGGTACTTCTCACTTCCTGGGACAGAACTTTGCCAAGGCATTCAACGTACAGTTTGTCGACAAGAACAACAAATTGGATTATGTATGGGCTACTTCATGGGGTGTTTCTACTCGTCTGATGGGTGCGCTTATCATGACTCACTCCGACGACAACGGTCTGGTTCTTCCTCCACACTTGGCTCCTATACAGGTAGTTATCGTTCCGATTTACAAGAACGACGAACAGTTGAAACAAATCGACGCAAAGGTAGAAGGAATTGTTGCCAAGTTGCGCGGAATGGGTATCTCTGTAAAATATGACAATGCCGACAACAAACGTCCGGGATTCAAGTTCGCCGATTACGAACTGAAGGGTGTTCCTGTACGTCTGGTAATGGGAGGACGCGACCTGGAAAACAATACCATGGAAATCATGCGCCGCGATACACTGGAAAAGGAAACCCGTTCTTGCGAAGGCATCGAAGAATATGTAAAGAATCTGCTTGAAGAAATACAGGCAAATATCTATCAGAAAGCATTGAAGTACCGCAACGAACATATCGTGAAGGTTGATACTTACGATGAATTCAAGGAACAGATTGAAAAAGGTGGATTTATCCTGGCTCACTGGGACGGAACAACCGAAACAGAAGAACGTATCAAGGAAGAAACAAAGGCTACTATCCGCTGTATTCCGTTCGAAGCAGACGAGGAAAGTCTTACTCCGGGCGTAGATATGGTAACTGGTAAACCGTCGGCTCGCCGCGTATTGTTTGCACGCGCATATTAATACTGAGTAAATCGATTTTATCATAATTCGGAGCAACAAGTATTGCGCCAACCGGAAGGGGCCGATAGTTGTTGCTCTTTTTTTGTCGCAATCATTCAATGAAGAACTTATGAAACCAAACGAAACTACAGAACTTGTCATGCTGGGAACCGGCAATGCAGCGGTTACCCGATGCTATAATACCTGCTTTGCCCTGAGATGTCAGGATAAGACACTGCTGGTAGATGCCGGAGGAGGAAATGGTATACTGGTACAACTCGAGAAGGCAGGCATACCGTTGACCGATATTCATGCCATGTTCCTTACCCATGCACACACCGATCATATACTGGGAGCGATATGGGTAGTGCGTGTCATTGCGCAACTCATGCAGGCCGGAAAGTACGAAGGTACCTTTCATGTATATGGACACGACAAGGCGATACAGGTACTCGACTGGATTTGCCGCATGACGCTGCCTGCCAAAATTGTGGCACGACTGGGAAAGGGTATCGAACTGCACACCGTAACCGACGGCATGTGCTTCGAAGCCGGAGGATTCAGCTTGCAGTGTTTCGACATAGCCTCAACAAAAGAAAAACAATATGGGTTTCGCACGACACTGCCCGACGGAAAAAAGCTGGTTTGTCTGGGCGACGAGCCGTACAATGAACTGAACCACGACTATGTGGCAGGAGCCGACTGGCTGCTGTGCGAGGCTTTCTGTCTGTACGACGACCGTGAACGCTTCAAGCCTTACGAAAAGCATCACAGCACTGCCCTCGATGCCGGACGACTTGCTTCATCACTCGATGTAAAGAATCTGCTGCTGTATCACACCGAAGACAAGACACTCGCTACACGTAAAGAGCGCTATACTGCCGAAGCCCGACAGGAGTTTTCGGGAAATGTGTACGTCCCCGATGATCTGGAAAAGATCATGCTTTAACTTCGTGTCCTTCGTCTCCAGATACAGAAGAATAATCATTCATTAAAAGTCCTGTGACTTTTCTTGCCCTTGCCGGAAAACCTCATCGTTTCCCGGCAAGTTCGTCTAAAAACGTCGGCATCTTTTTTTATTTTTTGTACAAAAACCAAAAAAGTTTGTACAAAAACATCAGGCGATATCCCGACACCTTTTTATCTGTATGCCCGCCTTACGATGAGATTCTGCTCCGGAACGAAAATCCTTTTCCTGCACCTTAAAAACAATAAAAAGTAAAGCATTGTAGTGTATGTATCACAGAAAATTCGTATCTTTGCATGAAAATTTTCGCGAAACATGAAAATTAAGGAAGTAGTAGATGCCCTTGAGATGTTCGCGCCTCTGCCTTTGCAGGACGGATTCGACAATGCCGGACTGCAAATCGGATTGACAGACGCGGAAGCTGCAGGGGCTTTGTTGTGTCTGGACGTAACCGAAGCGGTGGTAGACGAAGCCATTTCGCTGGGGTACAACCTGATTGTATCACATCATCCCTTGATTTTTAAGGGATATAAGTCGATAACCGGAAAGGATTATGTGGAACGCTGCATCATGAAGGCTATCAAGCACGATATCGTAATCTTCTCGATGCATACCAATCTGGACAATGCTCCTCAGGGAGTGAACTATAAAATAGCCGAAAAGATAGGCTTGAAGAACTTGCAGATACTGGAGCCCAAGGACAATGCTCTGCTGAAACTGGTGACGTTTGTCCCCGTAAAGCAGGCAGAAGAAGTCCGTCGGGCACTGTTCAAAGCAGGGTGCGGGTGTATAGGTAACTACGACTCTTGCAGCTATAATCTGGAAGGAAAGGGGACTTTCCGCGCAGGCGAGGGTACACATCCGTTCTGCGGCAAGCAGGGAGAACTGCACGAAGAAGCAGAAGTGCGCATCGAAACCATTCTTCCGGCCTTCCGGAAAGGAGCTGTGGTGCGTGCATTGCTGGCTGCCCACCCGTACGAAGAACCGGCATACGACTTGTATCCGCTACAGAATGCCTGGACACAAGCAGGTTCGGGCGTAGTGGGAGAACTCCCCACACCGGAAGCTGAAACCGATTTTCTGCTGCGTATCAAGCAGACGTTCGAGGTGGGCTGTGTGAAGCATTCGCATACCAGCGGACGGATGATACGGAAGGTGGCACTTTGCGGAGGAGCAGGCGCTTTTCTGCTGCCCAAGGCTGTAGCAAGCGGGGCCGATGTGTTTATCACCGGTGAAGTGAAATACCACGACTACTTCAGCTACGAAAACGACATTCTCGTGGCGGAGATAGGACATTATGAAAGCGAACAATATACAAAAGAAATATTTTATTCAATCATACGGGAAATGTTTCCGTCACTTAACGTCAGCATGACGAGTGTCAACACAAATCCCATCAAATATTTATAATAACTATGGCTAAAGAAGCAAAAAAAGATCCCAGCGAACTGAGCGTTGAAGAAAAGCTGAAAGCACTGTATCAGTTGCAGACAATGCTGTCTGAAATCGACAAGATCAAGACCTTGAGAGGAGAGTTGCCTCTTGAAGTACAGGACCTTGAAGACGAAGTGACAGGTTTGAGCACACGCATCGAAAAAATCAAGACCGAAATCGAGGAACTGAAGTCAAACATTGCCAGCAAGAAGATTGAAATCGAAACCGCCAAGGCTTCTGTAGAAAAGTATAAAGCTCAGCAGGACAACGTACGCAACAACCGTGAATACGATGTATTGACGAAGGAAATCGAATTCCAGAGCCTGGAAATTGAATTGTGCGAAAAGCGTATCAAAGAATACACTGCTTCAATCAAGGCTAAGGAAGAAGAAATCGAAAAGAGCAATACAGCTCTGGAAGAGAGAAAGAAAGACCTGGAAGTTAAGAAAAACGAACTGGAAGAAATCATTTCTGAAACTAAGCAGGAAGAAGAAAAGCTGAGAGAAAAAGCCAAAAATCTGGAAACAACTATCGAACCGCGTTTGCTTCAGGCATTCAAACGTATCCGTAAGAACTCTCGCAACGGATTGGGTATTACTTACGTTCAGCGTGATGCTTGTGGTGGTTGCTTCAATAAGATTCCGCCTCAGAAACAGTTGGATATCCGTATGCGCAAGAAAATCATCGTATGCGAATACTGTGGTCGTATCATGATCGACCCGGAACTGGCTGGTGTAGTTCCTGAAAGACATCTGGAAACAAAAGTCAAATAATATCGGTCTGCCGACTGATTGAGGATATTCAATCCGACTCTCTTCTGCCATCATGCAGAAAGGAGTCGGATTTTTTTATTCCTTTTCAGAATGGACATCCTGCCGTTTTTCTTTATTTTATGGTAATTTTTACGCACATTTATCAGTCGGATTATCAAAAGAAAACTACATGAATATCAATATAAAACAGATTTGTATATTTTAAACGATATGGTAATATTCATACACTATAAAACATTTGGGAAATATTACAGAGAAGCGTAATCCGGAATCTCAGGCAGAAACACGTACGAATTGGTTGCATAATCTATCCGACAGCAATAATGATTAATGCCGTTCGTTACAATCAGATACTCTACCCGAAGCACCATGTTATAACGTGTTATCTGGTCGAAGACAGCCTGAGTAATAACTACATCGGGAGCCTTGTATTCCACAATCATCCGTGCGGTCAAATCACGGTTATACAGCACGGTATCACAACGTTTTTTAGTACCGTTTAGGTTAATCTGTATCTCGTTTGCCAGTAAGCCCGACGGATAGCCCTTATGTACCAGCAGATAATTGGTAAAGTGCTGCCGGACCCATTCTTCAGGTGTCAAAGCTACGTATTTCTTACGCAGCACGTCGAAAATATACTTTTTCCCTTCTTTATTAGAGATTTTAAACGAGTAAGGTGGTAAGTTTAATGCCAACATTTCGTAAATTTGCAATAATAGACAATATTGTTTTTCATACAAAAATAGTGAAATATCATGAAAACTAAAGCGGAAATCGTGGCAAACTGGTTGCCGCGATACACAAAAAGAAAACTAGAAGACTTCGGAGAATATATTCTGTTGACAAACTTCAATAAGTATGTAGAGATATTTGCAGATCGTTTTAACGTGCCTATTCTGGGACGCGATGCTAACATGATTTCGGCACATGCAGAAGGTATGACCATCATCAACTTTGGAATGGGAAGTCCGAATGCGGCTATTATCATGGATTTGCTGAGTGCCATTCATCCCAAAGCATGTCTTTTTCTGGGCAAGTGCGGGGGAATAGACAAGAAAAATCAGATAGGCGACTTAATCCTTCCGATTGCGGCCATACGCGGGGAAGGAACGTCGAACGATTATTATCCGCCCGAGGTTCCTGCTTTGCCTGCGTTTATGCTTCAACGTGCTGTTTCGTCTGCTATCCGTGACCATTCACGCGACTATTGGACAGGTACGGTTTATACGACCAACCGTCGTATCTGGGAGCATGACGAGAATTTCAAACAGTATCTTCTGAAGACGCGCGCCATGGCGGTGGATATGGAAACGGCAACCTTGTTCACAACCGGGTTTGCAAACCATATTCCGACCGGTGCCTTGCTGCTGGTTTCCGACCAGCCAATGATACCGGAAGGCGTTAAAACAGAAAAGAGTGATTCACTCGTTACACAGCAATTCGTAGACGAACATGTGGAAATCGGTATCGATGCCCTGCGTATGATTATCGATGAAAAGAAGACTGTGAAACATCTGAAATTTGACTGGTAATTTTACTATCATGGCAAAAGAAGTAACATACGAAGAGATAGTCAGAAACGTCAAGAATAAGGTCTATTCTCCCATCTATTTTCTGATGGGAGAAGAAGACTATTATATCGATCGCATCTCCGATTACATTATGGACAGCGTGCTGACCGATACTGAAAAGGAGTTTAACCAAACGGTTCTGTATGGTGCAGACACAGATATCGCCACCGTCATCAACGGCGCAAAGCGTTATCCGATGATGTCGAAATATCAGGTGCTGGTAGTAAAGGAAGCTCAAAACTTAAAGAATCTGGATGAGCTGGTCTACTACCTGCAAAAGCCTATGCCGTCTACTATTTTGGTCATCTGTTACAAACATGGAGCGCTTGACCGAAGAAAAAAACTTACAGCAGAAATTGAAAAGGCGGGTGTGCTGTTCGAATCAAAAAAGCTGAAAGATGCACAACTCCCCGGATTCATCTCCTCGTATCTGAAGCGCAAGCAAGTAGAAATAGAACCGAAAGCTGCGGAGATGATGGCCGAATTTGTAGGTACTGACTTGAACCGGATGGCGGGTGAATTGGAAAAATTAATTATCACTCTACCATCGGGACAAAAACGTATTACACCGGAACAAATAGAGCGGAATATCGGAATCAGTAAAGACTACAACAACTTTGAATTACGAAATGCACTAATCGCCAAAGATATTCTGAAGGCAAATCAAATAGTAAATTATTTTGAAGAAAATCCGAAAAGCAATCCGCTCCAAGTCACCTTGGCCGTTCTCTTCAATTTCTACGCAAACCTGATGCTGGCGTACTATGCACCCGAAAAAACGGAGCAAGGAATCGCCGCACAACTGGGTCTGCGTTCTGCCTGGCAAGCCAAAGACTACATGCTTGCCATGAGAAAATATACGGGCGTGAAAGTGATGCAAATCATCGGAGCAATCCGCATGTGTGATGCCAAGTCGAAAGGAATAGGAAATGCATCGATACCGGACGGCGAACTGCTGAGGGAACTTATCTTTATGATTCTCCATTGACGTTGATCGCTGCTTGCGGGAAAGCCTCGGTTCTGTACGTTTGACAACCAAACATACAGAACCGAGGTTTTTTTTATGCCTTTGCGAGATTTTAAAATTTGGGAGCAAACGACTCATCGGTCATGATTTTTAAAATCTGAGAGCTTTGAGGTATTTGGATTGTTTGGGGGAGAAAAACAAATTTATAGTATATCAAAGGAGCAGTGTAACGATAGCATCAAAATCCATAAATACCTTCTGGCAAAATGTGCGAGTGATTCTTAAATATTCCCTTTACGAATGTATAATGCACACTGGTCATTAAGCAATCTTCAACAGATGATAAAAGCTCTTTGTTTACAATTGTTGGAGTGTATTTGTGCACAAATGTATTGAATACATTTGTAAAGCAGTCCAAAGAAGTACATAAATATAAAAACGAGGCGGCTAACTACTTGAATAGGAGAGGGGATGGCCATTTGTTTTGTATACAATTCTATATGTAAATAAGGTTTTATTCGGTTAATAATTATAGGATAAAATAGTCTTATAACCAGTGCTTTTCTATCATTATAATAAGAAAAGCTTTAACAAATTTACATTTGTTTCCTCAAAAAGGGCATATTGGCGTATAACAAATGTATTTTACACCAATAAATACGTCTATATCAGATAGATATAATAATATGTTAAAGTAGAAACTTCATAATATCTTCTATAATTTACATAAGTAAAGATTCGGAATGTTATTTGCGGTTTACATTTATAAAGTCCAATTGTCTTAAACTTTTATACATGTAAATTTGCAAAAGAAAACATTAAATATTACCTTTGTAAACAGATAAATAACCTATTCCATTTGTTAATGAAGGACCGTATTATACAAATAATGCAGAAAGAAGGCTTGAGTAATGCCGAATTTGCCGAAAAGATTGGAATCTCAACCTCTTCGTTATCTCATATATTCAATGGTAGAAACAAACCGAGTCTTGATGTAGTGATGCGTATCCATAAAGCCTGTCCTTATGTCAACATCGAATGGTTGCTCTATGGAGAAGGCGAAATGGAAGGCGGAGAAACTTCTAATACCCCAACAGCGCAGCTTACACAAGACCATGAGAATCCAGAAAAATCGACCGGAAGTCCGATTCTTTTTGATTTTCGCAAGGAAAATGCAACAGAAACGCCTGTATATACACCTAAAGAAACTGTACGTGAGGAAATTAGATACATAGAAAAGCCTCACCCGAAAATTACTGAAATAAGAATTTTCTTCGACAATGGTACGTATCAGGTGTTTAAACCTGAAAAAATGTAATATGGGAAATTACTTTGCAGCATAAGGCTGAAATGAAAAGGAAGATGTTAGGTATCAAGAAGACATCTTTCACACAAAAGTTTTTGATTTCAGTACGAGTTAAGCAAACGTCTGGATGTCTTTTCTAACATCCGGACGTTTTTTCATTTCTATCAGGGAGTTTCCCACAGACAAAGGGAAAGATACTGAGTAAATTCGTTATCTTTGCATCACGAAACGAATTTACTATAGTTTTATGAAGAAATACATATTAGATTTGACAGTAACAAAGAACATTCGTTTGCATACAAACTATGTTCTGATCAAGCTGACTCAGTCAACCCCGTTGCCGGAAATGCTTCCGGGGCAGTTCGCCGAAATCCGTATAGACGGCTCAAATACGACATTCTTACGGCGTCCTATTTCCATTAATTATGTAGACAGAAAGACCAATGAGGTATGGTTTCTTGTACAGTTGGTAGGTGACGGTACACGCAAGCTGGCAACTGTAAAAGAAGGTGACACAGTAAATGTGGTACTGCCTTTGGGTAATGGCTTTACCTTGCCGGAAACTCCCGACAAGAAAGTTCTTCTGGTAGGTGGTGGCGTAGGTACTGCCCCAATGCTATATTTGGGTGAAGCATTGTTGAAGATGGGATGCAAGCCGACTTTCCTGCTGGGTGCACGCTCCAAAAACGATCTGCTGCAACTGGAACAATTCGAGCAGTTTGGTGATGTATACACCACTACCGAAGACGGAAGCATGGGAGAAAAAGGCTATGTAACTATGCACAGCGTATTGAAAGACCATAAGTTCGACATGATTTACACTTGTGGTCCCAAACCGATGATGGTAGCAGTTGCCAAATATGCTAAAGCAAACGGCATCGAGTGTGAAGTATCGCTGGAAAATACGATGGCATGTGGTGTCGGAGCTTGCTTATGTTGCGTAGAAAAGACCGACGAAGGTCATGTGTGTGTTTGTAAAGAAGGTCCTGTATTTAATATAAAGAAATTATTATGGCAGATTTAAGTGTAAACATCGGTAAATTAGAAATGTCGAATCCGGTGATGACTGCATCGGGTACATTTGGATATGGACTGGAATTTCAGGACTTTGTAGACCTGGAAAAGATTGGCGGTATCATTGTAAAGGGTACCACTCTGCATCATCGCGAGGGTAATCCATATCCACGTATGGCAGAAACTCCTATGGGTATGCTGAATGCCGTAGGATTGCAGAACAAAGGTGTACATTACTTTGTAGACCACATCTATCCGCAGATTAAAGACATCCGTACAAATATGATTGTAAACGTTTCGGGTTCACAAGTGGAAGACTATGCCGAAACGGCAAGCATCATCAACGAACTGGAAAACATTCCGGCTATTGAACTGAACATTTCCTGTCCAAACGTGAAACAAGGCGGTATGGCCTTTGGCGTTTCGGCACATGGAGCTGCTGAAGTAGTAAGTGCCGTACGTAAAGTATACCACAAAACTCTGATTGTAAAACTTTCGCCGAACGTGACCGACATTACCGAAATCGCACGGGCGGCAGAAGGTGCAGGAGCCGACAGTGTATCGCTCATCAATACCTTGTTGGGAATGGCTATCGATGCTGAAAAGCGCAAGCCTATCCTGTCTACCGTAACCGGCGGTATGAGCGGTGCAGCCGTAAAACCGATTGCCTTGAGAATGGTTTGGCAGGTAGCCAAAGCCGTAAAGATTCCGGTAATAGGATTGGGAGGCATTATGAATTGGAAAGACGCCGTTGAGTTCCTGTTGGCAGGTGCTACTGCCATCCAGATAGGAACCGCCAACTTCATTGACCCGGCTATCACAGTGAAGGTCGCTGATGGTATCAACGACTATCTGGATCGTCATGGTTATTCATCTGTACGCGACATTATAGGAGCGCTGGAAGTTTAAAATATTTTGACAGAAAGATTCTATAGAATCCCATAGCCAATCAAGAAGAGGTGCATATATCAGAAAGGATGATCTATGCACCTCTTCTTTATTATACAGAGATACAAATTATTTCTGCATTCTATTTTCTGCACAAGTTGTAAAATATTTTCCTCGCTAACAAATTTAGTTGTAAATAGTCTGTAGCGATCATTAGCTCAGATCAAGAGGAAACAAACACATGCCTATAGCTCCCCTGACAATTCAGACTTTATCCTATCCGTTCATTGCAGTCATTAAAACTCTATAGTAGAATCCGTGTCTTATAAAGAATCTCTCAGCAATAAAAAATCTTTAACTCATATTTTTAACCTGCAAACGATTCCCAACCAACAATAAAAAACTTTGGGCTCTCCTGAATACTTCTTTAATCCATCTCTTCGTACAAAAGGTTTAAAAGCAACTGAAAACGTAAACCTCTCACATCTGTTCTTTCCATGTCATCCAATCGGTTCCTGTTTCATCATCAGCCTGATACTATGGGATACACTTCTTCGTCCATATCTCATCCCATATCGAATCTACGCCATACAATTCATAATGATGCAAACGTTCCCAGTTCATCGTATAGAGTCCTCTTCGACAAGAGCCATATAGATTCGTTTCGTTCGTATACAAGCTATTGAAGTAATCCTTTATAAGGCATTTCATTTGTCAGCAATTTTATACATAAATTTCTATATCTGTTGCAGGAAAAATAAACATTGTTTATCTTCTCTGAAAGCTGCTTAATCATCTCATAGCCCAACGATATATTAGAATTTTAGAAGAAGATTTCTAAGCTGAGTATACCCCTAAATAAATCGCATTTCTCTATTTGTAATCAGGCAAGTTTTGGATAAAAAAAGCCGGACTGTTCCGAACCGCTATATTTCTCATGCTTTCAAACAACTCATTATTTCATTTGCAAAGAGAACATTTCTTTCTGAAAAGGCCGAATAAAAAGGCCATAATCTCACCGCACAAACATACCTCAAAAGAAAAGTTATACCGCAGCCGAGTTCCCATAACCACAGACAAAGGTAATTCGCGTTCTTCTCGTACAGGCAAGGCCAAGCCCTTCGGGTTCGTGGAAAAAATCATCCTCGCCCCAGAGGGCTTGCAGTATTTTTTTCCGAAGCCTTGCATGTTCGGAACACGACCTTTTTAAGCCTGTAGTTATGGGAACTCCGGCCCCTGTAAGCCGGACTAACAAAAAATCAAATGTCATGTTACAGAAAGCGAAGAAGAAGTACATGGTGGAAACACTCAAGCCATTGAATGTACTGTACGATCACGAACTCTGGCTGACACTGCAGGACGTGGATCTTTCTTTTTCCTTAACGGTTTTCTTAAAAGAAATATATACTTTTGTATCAAAAGGGACAAGTATGAGAAATATACTATATATCATTATATTAGCAGTGGCGTTATGTGCATGTAACAATTCCGCACAAAAAGAGAGGATTTTGGATACGGCAGAATCAATGGTCGTTGAGCATCCCGATTCTGCCCAAACAATACTGGAAACATTATATCCATATTCAAAATTGACCCAGCAACAAAGAGCACGATGCGGAATATTGCTCGCTACGGCAAAACTTCAACAAAGCAAAGCCTTTGCCTCCGATAGCCTATTGGACAACAGTGTATCCTATTTCAAGCAGAATTGTGACAGCATAGAGCTATTCAAAGCCTATCAACTCAAAGCCTATCAGTCTATGTGGCGTGGACAACAGGATTCAATGTTCTATTATTTGCAGCAATCAATCAATATGATAGGTGAGGGAAATAAAACCCAATTATATTCTTTGAATATGAAACTGGCAGATATTTATTGTGAACCGTCTGCTGAAAAAGATTACAATAAAGCAATAGTATATGCAAGGAAAGCATTAACTTATGCGGAAACAGAACAACAAAAGGCCTATACTCTGCACCAAATTGGGGCCTGCTATGGCTTTATCAATGAAAATGACTCCGCATTGGTTTATATCGCCCGTGCCATTGATTTTTCACAACAAAATAAAGGAGAATCTAATTATACAACCTATGTGCTGAACTATGCAAATACACCAGGCGTAAATTACGAAAAAGCCAAAAGCTATTTAACGGAATTACCTGATAACAGTTTGGGAAGGTTTATTACTTTAGGTTTTCTCAATCTAAACAACAGGCATACAGGCATTGCAAAATATTTTTGCGACAAAGCTGATTCGTTATATAGTAGTGCTCCCGATAAGTATTCAATCAATACATACAACAGTCTTAGAATACTCAATGCATGTGTAAAATACACCTTGGGTGAAGAAGTTTCTGCAAGTGAAGGAATTTCAAGGAACGATTCAATTTCACAAGTCATTTCAAGAAAAGAAGCTCTGAATAGTGAGATTTCAAGCAACAACTTACTATTACAGAAACACATTCATGAATCTCAATTAAAAACCCAAAGAAAGATTGTCATCATATTGTCAATCGTATTGTTTGGTATAATATTGTTCTTCCTATACGACAGAAATAACAAGAAACGATATATAAAAATAAGAAAAGAACTGGACCAGATTCGTGTCAATCAGATAGAATTACAATCTATTGATTCTGAGAATGGCCAAAATTCTGAATTGACTAAGATTTGGAAGAAAAGAGCTGATATTTGCAGAGACAATTTCATTCGGAATGGATGGATGAAGAAACTTCAAATATTGGAAGGGAATGACAAGCATGCCAATGGTTCTTTTCTTCCACCTGCAGAAAGGGACAAACTCAGGAAACAGTTATTCGAAGAATTCACAGACATGATAATCGATATAAAAGCGACAGGCAATGGAGTCAATCTGGATGATCTGACACTATGTCTCTTTTGTCTTCTGAAAATAAATAATACAACGATTTCCAAGTGCATGGGAGCTTCGGAAAATGCTATCAGAACCCGAAAAAGCAGACTTAAAGAAAAGCTTGACCCTCAGATGTATCAATTTATATTCGGTAGATAATAAACTGATATACATCATAATATACAAACATTGAAACAAATATGAAACACTGAAATGCACATTGCAACAAATCTGCAATGCATAGTTCTAAAGCCCCTATAACTAAAATCATACTTTTGCATTGAGTCATAAAAATGCAAAAGTATGAAAAGAAATCTTTTATTTATTTTCGTTTTAATGATTGTGCCATTTACAGTCAAGGCGCAAATCAAAGGTGTGGTATGTGACGAGAATCAAAACCCCGTAGAGTTTGCAAATGTTATTTTGATGGGTGCTGATTCCGTATATATCGCAGGAACAGTAACAGACGCAAATGGTAAATTTGATTTTTTTACCGATTATGCAAAAGCAAAGTTCCTACAAATTTCCGCTCTCGGATACAAGACAATTATAAAAACGCTGGATGAGAAAAACGACATTGGAACACTCGTACTTGTTTCAGACAATATCCTACTGGGCGAAGTTACGGTAACGGCACAACGACCATCTCAACATTTGACAAAAGGTGGCATAATCACAACTGTAAATGGGTCTATTTTGAGCCTGCTCGGGAATGCAATGGATGTGATTGGACAACTTCCAGGCGTTATGCGTGAAGATGACAAATTTACTGTTTTTGGCAAAGGGGCACCAATAATATATGTGAATGGGAGAAAACTGACGGACAACAGCGAATTATATAGAATGTCATCAAAAGATATTGCAAGTGTAGAAGTAATCAGTAATCTCGGTGCAAAATATGGTGCAGAAGTAAGATCGGTGTTATTAGTTCGCACAATCAAGAAACAAGGAGACGGATTAAGCGGCTCAATACAAGCTGTCGTCCGGGCTGCTCACTCTTGGTCTAATTCGGACAACCTTTCACTCAATTTTAGGAAGAATAATCTTGACATATTCGGGGCCTTTGCTTTTGACCATTCAAGACGATATCAGCAGCAGAAAAATGTTACCATGATAAATAATACTGGGCATAATCTGTATGATCTGAATTCTGACATTATCATATTGCCTGTCAGCACAACTTATAATGCCAATTTAGGTCTCAACTGGCAAATTAACCCTAAGAATGTATTGGGAGTAAAATATGAATTTCGAGGTACACCTTACAATCATTCAGACTGGACCACAAATGAAACAATCGAATTAAATGGTATCCTTGATGATAAAATAGATTACTATACATACTGGAAAAGAAAGAATATGCCGACAAATATATTGAATATGTATTATATAGGCGAATATGGAGATTGGACGCTTACTGTAAATAACGACTATTATTCAAGTCGCAATAAAGCTGAACAGGAAATAGATGAAATCAGTTTATCGGAAGGAGAATCGACAATAAGCAGCCTGAATCACATCAACAGTTCAATGTTTGCCTCCAAATCCGTCCTGGAATACGACTTTGGTAAAAATACACTTGAGGCCGGTTATGAGTACACCTATACAAATAGAACTGACCGATATGATAACTATAACGATTTTTTGCCGGATGCAGATGACAATATCAAGGAACATAATATTGCGGGGTTCATAAGTGCCACTTTCCCCATAGGAGTCTATGAACTTTCAGGGGGATTAAGGTATGAGCATACTATATCCGATTACTATGAGAATGGGTTCTTAATATCAGAGCAAAGCCGAAAATATGATCGTTTGTTTCCCAATATAGACTTTACGTTCCCTATTAAAAAAGCTAAGTTTACTCTATCATATACTGCCAAGACAAAACGGCCGCTGTATAGTCAATTGAACAGCAATATACAATATGACGACCGCTTTACCTATGAGACAGGAAATCCTCTATTGAAACCGGAAATGAATCACGATGTTTCTATGGCTGGTATTTACAAATGGGTTTTCTTTTCAGCAAGCTATCAATATGTAAAAGATGCTATAGTCGGGATTGTTGAAGCATATAAGGAAGGAGAACCAGTAAATCTGATGACTTATATGAATTATGATCATATCTCAAAATATACAGCGATGGTATCTCTATCCCCTAAAATATCAATCTGGTCACCTCGTCTCCAATTTAATCTGATGGGACAAAACCTTAAAATACCATTTATGGGGACAGAACTGCGAATGAACAATCCATTGTTGTTTATCAATTTCTACAACAGCATATCTGTCGGAAAAGGTTTCACCATTACAGGTGATATGTTATATCATACATCGGGAGATATGGATGTGGTTACACTAAAACCGTCATGGCAAATAAATCTGGGTGTAGCCAAGACAATTGGTAACTGTTTTTTCCAGCTTAGTGCAACAGATATATTCAAAACAGCCCGTAATTCAATGATAACCTATGGAACTCAAATGAAACTTGACAAATGGAACTATAGTGATTCACAGGCTGTTCGGTTTACCATACGTTATGCATTTAACTCTACGATGAGCAAATATAAAGGAAGGGGTGCTGGTCAAAGCGAAAAGAATCGTTTATAAGATTCAGATTAAGAGAATTCAAAGAGTAGCAGATATTCCACCTTCCTCCTTCGTTCGATACTTGGAACTACCTTGCCTTTATAACATCGGAAAGAAACATACTCCTTATAGATATTCCAATCTCCGGCCTCCAGCTTCTTGACAAGAGTACTCTTGGGTATTTTCTTGCTGCCTAAAAGCCTGTATGGACCGACATTATAGGCAAGCGTGACCAGCAGCAGAGAGTCTTTTCCGAACTGCCGGAACATGGCGCAGAACTTACGTAAGTCCTTCCTGAGAAGTTCATCTGCTTGTTGTCTTGTCATGGTATGGGCAGAATATCTTTCCCCCGGTTGCAGGCAATGACCCCAACCTACATAGGGGTAATGCCGGGAAGAATGCTAGCCCTCGAACCACTTGATATAATTTCTGTCGAATAGGTATGCCGAGCTGCATGAAAAAACCAATTACGCTCTATACGGCAAATTTCGGCGATACGCTTCAAATAGCGATTCAACGAACTGTAATAGTTTACATTATTCTCCCTTAATCCATCCGAAATCGGGCGAGTTTTACTATATTTGCTTATATGAAAACATGACATACATTAAATCAAAATAATATGGAAAACTTCAAGCTTAAAAACAGATTCATATATGGAAGTCACATTATCTTGTTATGGCTTTTCTGTGGATTGCTATTCTATTGTTTCCTGAATCTGGTCACCCAAGCTCCCCAGGAAGATTCGAATTTTCTGTCCCATTATTCATCTTACATCCTCATCGGAATCGTTACAACCTGGATATATGGCCGCGTCTATTACTCTGTAAGAAATGGCATCTTGCAAATACGTACTCCATATCTTGTATTGAAAACCCTGGTTCTACAAGACATCATAAAAGCTGATTATTATGCATCCGCGAAACTCCACTTTCTTCATGGATGGTATAACGTATGCTTGACAGATCAGAAAGGAAAGAAATACTACTTATACGTTAAGAACGAGAAAAGATTCATCGAATTACTAAAGGAAAAGAATCCAACCCTATCGGTTACGATGTAGCCGAACAAACTACTCGGCAAATGCTATGCTATTAAAAATGACGACTTGACGAAGATTTAATTCGGGATATTCAGTAAATATATAAAATGGCATATGAAGTGATTATGGTCTATCATCTTCATATGCCATTCTCGCTTTTAGGAGATTTGCCAAAGCGCTTATTTATCGTTAATTTTCATTTACAATATAATAGGAAAGAGAAATAAACCTTTTCGTTTTCTACGATATTATTTTTATATGCCGCCCTATTTCTACCTTAGGATAAGAATCCTTATTTATCTTCCAGTAAATCCGGCCTCAAACGCTGTGTACGCTCCAATGACTGTTGAAACTCCCATTCGCGGATCTTAGCTTCGTGTCCCGACAAAAGAATGTCTGGAACCTTCCATCCGTTGTAATCTGCCGGACGGGTATATACAGGAGGAGCCAGTAAATTATCTTGAAATGAATCCGAGAGAGCTGACTGTTCGTCGGAGATGACTCCAGGAATAATTCGCACAATAGCATCCGAAATGACAGCCGCAGCCAGTTCTCCTCCGGTCAGCACATAATCGCCAATACTGATTTCCTTCGTAATGAAATGTTCACGAATGCGGTAATCTATTCCTTTAAAGTGTCCGCAAAGAATAATCAAGTTTTCGCTCATGGAAAGTGTATTTGCCATTTTTTGGTTGAATTGCTCACCGTCGGGAGTTGTAAAAATGACTTCATCGTAATGACGTTCTGCTTTCAGAGCCGAGATGCAACGGTCTATTGGTTCAATTTTCATTACCATCCCGGCACATCCCCCAAAAGGATAATCGTCCACTTTCCGGTAACGGTCGTAAGCATAGTCGCGCAAGTTATGTATATGGATTTCTGCAATGCCTTTTTTCTGTGCACGGCTCATGATAGAACAATTGAAAAAGCCTTCTATCATTTCTGGCAAAACGGTTATAATATCTATTCTCATAAGTCTTGTTATTTTTTGCAAAAGTACAAAGTTTCCGCCGTACGTACATAGCCCGCTGGGACATTTTTGCTAATTTTGCAGGAAACATCATTTACTTACAACATGACCGACATTGAAAGAATAGACCAGTTACGTGAAGAACTGCATCTTCATAATTATAATTACTACGTACTGAATGCACCTGTAATTTCCGATCAGGAATTCGATAAGCTGATGCGTGAATTACAAGATCTGGAAGCCCTGCATCCTGAACATTACGACCCAAACTCACCCAGTGTCCGTGTGGGGAGTGATTTGAACAAGAACTTCACGCAGGTAGAACATAAATACCCGATGCTTTCGCTGGGCAACACCTATTCGCAGGCAGAAGTTACCGAATTCTATGAGCGTGTAAGCAAATCGTTGAATGAGGAATTTGAACTTTGCTGCGAGATGAAATATGATGGAACCTCTATTTCATTAACATATGAGGACGGAAAACTAATACGTGCCGTAACTCGAGGCGACGGAGTACGGGGAGATGACGTGACTGACAATGTGAAGACTATTCGTTCCATTCCTTTAGTTCTGCATGGCGAGGGATATCCAAAGAGTTTTGAAATACGAGGGGAGATTTTGATGCCATGGAATGTTTTTGAGGAATTAAACCGAGAACGAGAACTGCGTGAGGAGCCTTTATTCGCCAATCCGCGTAATGCAGCTTCGGGCACGCTAAAATCACAGAACTCGGCCGTTGTAGCCAGTCGAAAGCTCGATGCATACCTGTATTATCTGTTGGGAGATAATCTTCCACACGACGGGCATTATGAAAATTTACAGGAGGCAGCCAAGTGGGGCTTCAAGATTTCGCATGTTTCGCGTAAGGCCCGTACTTTGCAGGAAGTCTTTGATTTCATCAACTATTGGGATATAGAGCGTAAAAATCTTCCGGTTGCGACTGATGGTATCGTATTGAAGGTTAACTCGCTTCGCCAGCAACGAAATTTGGGCTATACGGCAAAATCCCCACGTTGGGCAATCGCTTATAAGTTTCAGGCAGAACGTGCACTTACCAAGCTCGAAAAAGTTACTTATCAGGTAGGCCGTACAGGTGCAATTACGCCTGTCGCAAACTTGGACCCTGTTCAGCTTTCGGGTACTGTAGTCCGCCGTGCTTCGCTTCATAATGCCGACATCATCGCTTCACTCGACCTTCATATCGGAGACATGGTGTATGTGGAAAAAGGAGGAGAGATTATCCCTAAAATAACAGGAGTGGAACTGTCTGCTCGTCCGGCAGGAAGTGAAAAAGTCAAGTTTATTACGCATTGCCCAGAATGTGGTAGTCCTTTGGTTCGTTACGAAGATGAAGCAGCTTATTACTGCACAAATGAAACGGCATGTCCGCCACAAATAAAAGGCAAGATTGAGCATTTTATCAGCCGCCGGGCTATGAATATTGAAGGGCTGGGACCGGAAACTGTCGACCAGTTTTATCAGGAGGGTTTGATTCATGACGTAGCCGATTTGTATACGTTACAGGCTGCAGATATTTGTCGCTTAGATCGTATGGGAGAAAAATCGGCAGAGAATATCATTCAGGGGATTACTCGTTCTAAGGATGTTCCTTACGAACGTGTACTTTTTGCCCTTGGTATACGATTTGTTGGTGAAACTGTAGCCAAAAAGGTAGCCAAAGCTTTCCGCTCAATAGACGCTTTAGCCTCGACAAATCTTGATGATTTGATTCATGTAGATGAAATCGGTGAAAAAATAGCTGGAAGTATTATCCAATATTTTGCAAACGAAAAGAATCGTGCACTGGTAGAGCGCCTCCGCCAGTCGGGACTTAAATTGGAAGCTGACGAAGAAGACTTATCAGGACACTCAGACAAACTGAAAGGGATGTCCATCGTAATAAGCGGAGTATTTACTCACCATTCACGTGATGAATACAAAACGTTAATAGAAAAGCATGGAGGGAAAAATGTAGGTAGCATATCGAAGAAAACATCTTTCATTCTTGCAGGCGACAATATGGGGCCAAGTAAACTGGAAAAAGCACAGCAGCTTAACATTCCTATCAAGAACGAAAACGAGTTTTTGGCAATGATAGGGGAAGAATAAATTGACATTTCCTTATTTTATAAGCAAAAAAGTGATAAAATCGAAGTATAAATAGAAAATATTCGTACTTTTGTATATTTGAAATAGCATTTATATTTTACTTATGATACAAAGAAGGTTGAAAGGAATGGGAGTCGCACTGATTACTCCCTTCAATGAAGACGGAAGTGTGGACTATGATTCCCTGATAAAGTTAGTTGAATATCAGGTACAAAACGGTACAGACTTTTTATGCGTACTGGGTACTACTGCAGAAACTCCAACACTGACAAATGAAGAAAAACAGAAAATAAAACGAGTCGTTATAGAGCGTGTAAACGGACGTATTCCTATTTTGCTGGGAATCAGTAGTAATTGTACACAAACCGTAGTTGACACCTTAAAAAATGATGATTTTACAGGAGTAGATGCTGTATTGGTAGCTGTACCATATTATAACAAACCTTCACAAGAAGGTATTTATCAGCATTATAAGGCTATAGCTGAAGCAACAAAACTTCCAGTAGTATTGTATAATGTTCCAGGACGTACAGGAGTTAATATGACTGCGGAAACAACACTTCGCCTTGCTCGTGATTTTGGTAACATTGTAGCAATCAAGGAAGCTTCTGGCAATATAACTCAGATGGATGATATCATCAAAAATAAACCTGCTAATTTCGATGTAATATCAGGGGATGACGGGATCACTTTTCCATTGATTACATTAGGAGCTGTAGGTGTCATTTCTGTAATTGGAAACGCGTTTCCACGTGAATTCAGCCGTATGACTCGTCTGGCTCTTGCTGGAGATTATGCTAGTGCCTTATCGATTCATCACCAGTTTACAGAACTATTCAAGTTATTATTCGTAGATGGAAATCCAGCTGGTGTAAAGGCTATGTTAAGTATGATGGGTATGATAAAGAACCGATTGCGTTTACCATTGGTTCCAACGCGTATCACAACTTTCGAAGAAATGCGGCGCATTTTAAATGAATTAAAAGTGAAATGCTGATAAAATATCTGTTTATTAAATAGATAAAGAAACCCGGTTACCATAAGCCGGGTTTCTTTATTTTTACGCCTCTCTATTTTTTATAATCACGATTATGTTTAATTGTATAATAAGAAATACGCCCCTACGACCGACAACAAAGAATCTTTTATTGTTTTATCTTTATACAAGAATTCCAAAGTCTAAAAATAAAAAAGGCTGTTTCAATTTCTTGAAACAGCCTTTCATATGAAGAATTAGATGATCCTTAATTACATAGTTAATTCTTTTTCCAAAGCATCATATTCAGCCTTATTGAGCTTCCAGTAAATATTCAGCAAATACTGTCCCCACAACTGCCTGTTATCCGGCTTAAGTTCTTTAGCCTTTTCATAGTTCGGTTTTGCTTTTTCATAAAGCTCTTTGATTTTTGCTTCATTCTCAGCATACTTCGGATCATCCATAGAAATTTTACTATTTTCTTCTACGATAAGCTGTGCTGGGAAGAAATAGCAGTCACCAATCTTAGAATAAGCTTCAGCTACGAAATCCGAGTTCTTTGCAATAATAGAATTGAATGTTGCTATAGCAGCATCATAATCTTTCTTTTCATACTGCAGTACACCTTTTACATACAAGAAGTACGGAGTTTCATTCTTAGCCAAAACCTGATCGATCTCAGTTAAACCATCATCGATTCTGCCCTTCTGAATATAATAATCCATCAAGTTACCGATGAAATATTCCTGAGCTGGGAATCTTTCTGTACCTTCTTTGATAGTAGCCAACCACTGAGTTGAATCAGGATTTTCTCCTTTACCATAAGCTTCAGCCAAGCACATCAAAGCTCTGTAACCTTCTTCCTTGTGAGATTTACCTACAGTTGCATATTTGATAACAGCAGCCTTATCATTCAAAGAATTTGCAGCCAACGCAGCGTAACATGCGATTAACGGAGTCAATGTATCGTTTTTAACGGCAGCTTCATCTTCAAACATCGGATTTTCAGCAGCATCAACATACAAGCCAAAGAATTTCAATGCATTTGCATAATTTCCTGAGTTGTAAGCATCCGAACCACCATTAGTCAAGTTAGGACGAACTGTAGCCAATGTCTTTGACAATTTCTTTCTCAATTTAGGCTTTTTCAATTCTCCACTCTTTACCTTTGCCTGTTCTACCTCATCACACTTTGTATAATACTCGAACATTTTAACCAAGCTGTTATACAATTTCGATGTATCTGCCTGACCACCCGGCAAATAAAGTTTCATGTTTTCCTCATCGTAAATTGCTTTCTGGAAATCACCAGCCAACTTCCATGTTTCAGGATCGTTAGCAGTTGAAGGATCCACCAAAGCCGGTTCAATAATCTGCGCTGCCTTTACAGGATCGCTTTTAGCAGATTTAGCTTCCTTCACAACACTTTCCTGTGCTGATACGGCACATGCTGTAAGGAATAAAGCTGTAGTAAACAATACTTTTTTCATAACTGTTTTTGATTTAGTAATACAAATATATTCAATTTATTTATTCTTGCTTTTCTTCAGCAGAATTTTCTTCATTAAAAGGTTCACCATCCACAGAAACAGAGTTTTCACTATCTACATTTTCCTCTTCTGTCTCAGATGTTACCTTACAAACTGAGCCAATCTGGTCGTTACGTTTTTCAAGGTCAATCAGACGTACACCTTGAGTGGCACGTCCCATGATACGAACATCTGCCACATGCAAGCGAATCGTGATACCCGACTTATTGATAATCATCAAATCGTTTTCGTCTGTTACCGATTTGATAGCCACCAGTTTTCCGGTCTTATCTGTGATGCTCAAGGTCTTGACTCCCTTACCGCCACGATTCGTCTTACGATAGTCCTCAATATCCGAACGTTTTCCATAACCGTTTTCAGAAATAACCATAATGGTTTCTTTCTGCGGATCTTTGATGCATATCATTCCGATAACCTCATCAGAACCATCTTCATCGAGAGTGATACCACGAACACCTGTAGCCGTACGTCCCATCTCGCGGACTGCACTTTCGTGGAAACGAATAGCACGACCATTACGATTAGCAATTACGATTTCATTATTTCCATTCGTCATACGAACTTCGATAACCCGGTCGTCTTCACGAATTGTAATAGCATTTACACCATTCTGACGCGGACGAGAATACTGCTCAAGCAATGTCTTTTTAATCACGCCATTCTTCGTACAGAACAATACATAATGGCTGTTAATAAATTCAGTATCATTCAGATTCTTCACACGCAGATAAGCAGTTACCACATCATCTGCATCGATATTCAGCAAGTTCTGTATAGCACGTCCCTTCGAAGTCTTGTTGCCCTCCGGTATTTCATATACCTTCAACCAGTAACATTTACCCTTCTGAGTAAAGAACATCATGGTATTGTGCATTGTAGCCGGATAGATATGTTCGATGAAATCTTCATCGCGCGTTTCACTACCCTTCGATCCTACTCCCCCACGATGCTGTGCACGGAACTCAGACAACGGAGTACGCTTGATGTATCCCAGATGAGAAATAGTAATTACCATTTCATCGTCAGCATAGAAATCTTCCGGATTGAACTCTTCGGAAGCATATACGATTTCAGAACGACGCTTGTCACCGTATTTCTCCTTCACTTCGATAAGCTCATCCTTGATAACCTTCTTACAGAGCTCCTCGTTGGTCAGGATTTCTTCGAAATAAGCAATCTGCTTCATCAGTTCTTCATATTCAGCGTGCAACTGATCCTGCAAAAGTCCTGTAAGCTGACGAAGACGCATTTCTACGATGGCACGAGCCTGAACTTCAGACAACTGGAAGCGATCCATCAAATTAGTAATTGCCTCATTCGGAGTTTTCGCAGCACGTATGATACGGATAACTTCATCAATATTATCGGAAGCAATAATCAATCCTTCCAAGATATGAGCACGTTCCTTTGCCTTACGCAAATCATACTGTGTACGGCGAATAACCACCTCGTGGCGATGTTCAACAAACAGACGAATCAAATCTTTCAGGTTCAACAACTTCGGTCGTCCATGTACCAAAGCAATATTATTCACCCCGAAAGAGGTCTGCAAAGCCGTCATCTTGAACAATTTATTCAATACAACACTTGCATTGGCATCACGTTTTATATCGATTACGATACGCATACCCTCACGGTCTGACTCATCGTTTACATACGAAATTCCCTCTATTTTCTTTTCGTTTACCAGAGCTGCGATATTCTCGATCAGTTCCTTCTTATTTACGTTATAAGGAATTTCATTTACGATAATCTTATCATGCGTAGGATGCGATTCGATTTCAGTCTTAGCACGCATAACCACACGTCCACGTCCGGTTTCATAAGCATCACGTACCCCGCTGATACCATAAATATATCCTCCAGTCGGGAAATCGGGAGCCTTGATGTAGTGCATCAGACCATCTATATCAATATCATTATTATCAATGTAAGCGACACATGCATCTATTACTTCCGACAAGTTATGCGTTGGCATATTTGTAGCCATACCGACCGCAATACCCGAAGCACCGTTTACCAGGAGATTAGGAATACGAGTAGGCATTACAGTTGGTTCCTGCAGCGTGTCATCGAAGTTATTCGTAAAGTCAACAGTTTCCTTATAAAGATCCTGCATCATATCTTCACCAATCTTCTTCAGACGTGCTTCAGTATAACGCATGGCAGCCGGGCTATCACCATCAACAGAACCAAAGTTTCCCTGTCCGTCGACCAGCGGATAGCGCATTGCCCAATCCTGTGCCATACGAACCAGTGCTCCATACACGGAATAGTCACCGTGTGGATGATATTTACCTAAAACTTCACCAACGATTCTTGCTGCTTTTTTATATGGCTTGTCCGAAGTATTTCCCAGTTCCATCATTCCGTATAAGATACGGCGATGTACGGGTTTGAAGCCATCTCTTACATCCGGAAGGGCGCGAGCAACGATTACTGACATAGAGTAGTCGATGTACGACTTTTTCATTTCCTCCTCGATGTTGATTTTTATTATTCTGTCTTGTTCTTGCATTGAAACAAAATTAGTTATTATTTAGATCTCTCTGGCTTATTAAAAACCACGCTAAAGTACGACATTTTATTGAAATGGCAAAAAAAAAGCTGAAGTTTTAGCCATACAGCCCTCTCTGCCGCTATTCTACCGCGAAACCTTCCTATGGCAAAATTTGTTATATATAAATAACGACACCGCAAAACAACGTCAAAGAAGAGACAGAAAGGCAAAGTTCACTTGAAGAATGCTACTTCTGCGCGAAAAACCTTATCCATTTGGCATGATTTTTGTTAAATAGAAAGAAAGAACTTAATCATATTATTTATATAATGTATCTTTGCAAAAAGAAAGTGTTTTAGGAAGAGACTCAAATTTATGAACAACCCATTTTCACAAAGAATATCCGATGTAATACAGTTCGGCAAAGAAGAGGCCAACCGATTACGCAATAACTATATCGGTCCCGAACATTTGCTGTTAGGCATTATTCGCGAAGGCGAAGGTAAAGCTGTCCAGATTTTGGAAAGCTTGTATGTGGATTTGAAACAAGTAAAAAAGGAAATAGAAGATGAACTCAGATTGGCGGCCGAAGCTTCCGACAATTATTCAGAAGAAATTACATTCAATGAAAAAGCTTCAAAAATATTAAAAATGAGTATACTGGAGTCAAGAATGCTGAAAAGCCCGACTACAGATACAGAACATATGTTATTGGCCATTATGAGAGAAAACCAAAATAGAGCTTCGCAAGTATTGGAAGAAAACGAAGTTACCTACCAAAAAGTAATGGATAAACTCGTCCCGAAGGCGGAACCGCAAAGCGGACTGGACTTTGGCGAAGAGGAGGAAGATGAGGATGAAGGCATCCGCCGCCAGCCTACAGGCAATGGCGACAGTTCTTCTTTCTCACAAGAATCCAGATCGGCAACCCGCACCCAGCAACAAAAGCCCAACAATGACACACCTGTTCTCGACTCGTTCGGTACAGATATGACGAAAGCCGCTATGGAAGGGAAGCTGGACCCGATTGTAGGACGTGAAAAAGAAATAGAACGACTGGCACAGATTCTGAGCCGACGCAAGAAGAACAATCCGATTCTGATTGGAGAACCGGGTGTTGGTAAATCGGCTATCGTAGAGGGACTTGCCTTGCGTATTATCGAGAAAAAAGTATCACGCATTTTGTTCGACAAACGCGTGGTGGCACTCGACATGACAGCTGTAGTAGCCGGCACCAAATATCGCGGACAGTTTGAAGAGCGTATACGCGCCATCCTTAACGAACTGAAGAAGAATCCGAATATTATCCTCTTTATTGATGAAATACACAATATTGTAGGAGCCGGTTCTGCCGCAGGTTCCATGGATGCAGCCAATATGCTGAAGCCTGCCCTGGCTCGTGGAGAAATACAATGTATCGGAGCAACGACTCTCGATGAATACCGTCAGAACATTGAGAAAGACGGTGCTTTGGAACGACGTTTCCAGAAAGTCATCGTCGAACCGACCACTCCGGAAGAAACACTCCAGATTCTACAGAACATCAAGGATAAGTATGAGGAACATCACAATGTTACTTATACCGACGAAGCACTGCAGGCATGTGTCAAATTGACAGATCGGTACATTACCGACCGTAATTTCCCCGATAAAGCCATCGATGCGATGGATGAAGCCGGCTCACGCGTACATTTAAAGAATATCACTGTCCCGAAAGAGATTGAAGAACAGGAACGGATGATAGACGAAGCACGTGCGCATAAGAACGACGCCGTACGCTTGCAGGACTTCGAACTGGCAGCCAGTTTCCGCGACCGTGAGAAATCGCTGATGAGTGAGCTGGAAGAAATGAAACAGCGCTGGGAAGAGAGCCTGAAGGAAAACCGCGAAACAGTCGACAAGGATCAGATTGCCGATGTTGTTTCCATGATTTCGGGTATCCCCGTACAACGAATGGCACAGGCTGAAGGAATTCGACTGAGAGGCATGAAAGAGCAGTTGCTCTCGAAGGTCATCGCACAGGACAAGGCTGTCGATACTCTGGTAAAAGCTATTCAGCGAAGCCGTGTGGGACTGAAAGATCCGAATAAGCCAATTGGTACTTTCTTGTTCCTTGGCCCTACCGGTGTGGGAAAGACTCATCTGGCGAAAGAACTTGCCAAGCAGATGTTTGGCTCGGCCGATGCGCTGATTCGTATTGATATGAGTGAATACATGGAAAAATTCACTGTGTCACGACTCGTAGGAGCTCCTCCGGGATACGTTGGCTACGAAGAAGGTGGTCAGCTGACCGAGAAAGTTCGCCGGAAACCCTACTCTATCGTCTTGCTGGATGAAATAGAAAAAGCACATTCCGACGTGTTCAATCTGTTGCTTCAGGTGATGGACGAAGGACGCTTGACTGACAGTTATGGCAGAACCGTAGACTTCAAGAATACAGTCATCATCATGACTTCAAACATCGGAACCCGTCAGTTGAAAGAGTTTGGCAAGGGAATAGGTTTCGCTGCCCAGACTCGTACCGACGATAAAGAATATTCGCGAAGTGTGATAACAAAGGCATTGAACAAATCGTTCGCACCCGAATTCATCAACCGTCTGGACGAAATCATTACATTCGACCAGCTTGATATCGAGGCTTTGACCAAGATTATCGAAATAGAGCTGAAAGGACTGTACGAACGCATTGAATCTCTGGGATATAAACTGGAAATCGACGATGAAGCCAAACGTTATGTCGCATCGAAAGGCTACGATGTTCAGTTTGGAGCACGCCCGTTGAAACGTTCCATCCAGAACAATCTGGAAGACGGTCTGGCAGAACTTATCCTCAATGAAGACCCACAAAATGGAGATACCATCCACGTCGGCATGAATCCGGAAGGAAACGGACTGAAGATGGAAATAATAAAATAGACGGACAACAAGAGCGTATTGCAATCCGAATACAGACAAAATGTCAGGCGTAAATCGTCTGGCATTTTTTTTGTCTTAGCCCCACTGTTTTCTAACAAAAAATAAAATATAGTAAAACTTAAATATAAAAATTATGCAGAAAGGTAATATTGGGGTAACGACCGAGAACATCTTCCCCATCATTAAAAAATTCTTATATAGCGATCACGAAATATTCCTTCGTGAATTGGTTTCGAATGCAGTCGATGCAACACAGAAACTAAAGACTCTTTCATCTACAGGCGACTTCAAAGGTGAGCTGGGAGATCTTACAATTCATGTTAAGGCAGACAAGGACACTATTACCATCTCCGATCGTGGACTGGGACTTACTGCCGAAGAAATAGATAAGTATATCAACCAGATTGCATTCTCCGGAGCAAACGACTTCTTGGAGAAATATAAAGAAGATGCCAATGCGATTATCGGACATTTCGGATTAGGTTTCTATTCGGCTTTCATGGTAGCCAAAAAGGTAGAAATCGTAACTCGTTCCTACAAAGAAGGCGCAAAGGCTATCAAATGGAGCTGCGACGGAAGTCCTGAGTTTACGCTGGAAGATGCTGAAAGAGACGACCGTGGTACCGACGTCATCCTGTACATAGACGATGACTGCCGTGAGTTTCTGGAACCGTCACGCATTCAGGCTTTGCTGAACAAGTATTGTCGCTTCCTGCCCGTACCAGTTGCTTTCGGAAAGAAGAAAGAGTGGAAGGACGGCAAGCAGGTAGATACAGACGAAGACAACATCATCAACAGTACTTGCCCTATCTGGACAAAGAAGCCAAGTGAGCTGAAAGATGAAGACTACAAGCAGTTCTACCGCGACTTGTATCCGATGTCGGACGAACCGTTGTTCTGGATTCACCTGAACGTAGATTATCCGTTCAACCTGACAGGTGTACTCTACTTTCCGAAAATCAAGAGCAACATCGACTTGCAGAAGAACAAGATTCAGTTGTACTGCAATCAGGTATATGTAACGGATTCGGTTGAAGGCATCGTACCGGACTTTTTGACATTGCTTCACGGTGTCATCGACTCACCGGACATTCCGTTGAACGTTTCTCGTTCTTACTTGCAGAGCGATTCGAATGTAAAGAAGATTTCTACTTATATTACCAAGAAAGTAGCCGACCGCTTGCAGGCTATCTTCAAGAACGACCGTAAGGAATTTGAAAACAAATGGGATGACCTGAAGATTTTCATCAACTACGGTATGCTTACTCAGGAAGACTTCTACGAAAAAGCAAGCAAGTTTGCCTTGTTCAAAGATACAGACAGCAAGTATTATACCTTCGAAGAGTATCAGACACTGATTAAAGATAACCAGACCGACAAGAACGGAAGCCTGATTTATCTGTACGCCAACAACCTCGACGAACAGTATACTTACATTGATGCGGCCAAGAACAAGGGCTACAATGTTCTGTTGCTCGACGGACAACTGGATGTTCCTATGATTAACATGCTGGAACAGAAGTTCGAGAAGAGCCATTTCACACGTGTGGACAGCGATGTTATCGACCGTCTGATTGTGAAAGAAGAGCAGAAAGGAGAAGAACTTGCAGATACTAAACGAGAAATCTTGTCTACAGTCTTTACCGGTCAACTGCCGAAAGTTCAGAAGACTGAGTTCCACGTAGAAACACAAGCCATGGGTGAAACAGCAGCTCCTATCATCATCACGCAGGCCGAATACATGCGTCGTATGAAGGAAATGGCCAATATCCAGCCGGGTATGAGCTTCTATGGTGAAATGCCTGACATGTTCAACCTTGTCCTGAACAGCGACCACCGACTCATCAAGCAGGTACTGGAAGATGCAGAAGCTGCCTGCTCTGAAAAACTGGTTCCGGTTGAATCGGAAATTGCCATGCTGAAACTGCGTGAAAAAGAACTTCACAAAGCTCACGAAGGCAAGAAAGATGAGGAAATCCCGACCACAGAAAAAGATGAGTTGAACGATGTGGAAAAGAAACTCGACGAACAGAAGAAGCAGAAGACTGATATCATCAATGAATATGCTGCCGGAAACAAGGTAGTACATCAGTTGATTGACTTGGCATTGCTGCAAAACAACATGCTGAAAGGAGAAGCCTTGACAAACTTCGTAAAACGAAGCATCGAACTGATTTAAGGTCTTTCTCTAAAATAATATATAGAAAGCCGTACGAGGTTGATAGGCCCCGCACGGCTTTTTTTATATCTTCCTCTCCGACTTGCAGCATCAGGTAAGTCAGTGTACCACAGCTCCATACTCCATTGTCGGCACATGAAGCAATACACATCGTGTCCTTTCGGAAAATTTGTCTTGACGTTTTCCGAAAATTTGTACAAAAACAAATATTTTTTGTACAAAAAATACGGGAAACTTCTTCAGCTTCTCCGGCAAAGACCGTCAGCTTATAAAAGAACGGACCGGATGATTTTTTTCAAGGCTGAATTGAATTTCTTCTTTTCCTTGTACAAGAAATAGTTTTTTTCTATCTTTGGTTTTATATCATCAACAATCCCGACTAATGAAAAAAATACTATATACACTTTTTCTGCTAATCTTCCTATCCGGCACTCTTCACGCACAGAAAGTCGGACTCGTATTAAGCGGTGGAGGTGCTAAAGGTCTGACTCATATAGGTATTATCAGAGCACTGGAAGAAAACAATATTCCTATCGATTACATTGCAGGAACCTCTATGGGTGCCATTATAGGTTCGCTGTATGCCATGGGTTACTCGCCCGACGACATGGAAAAGCTGTTGAAATCGGACAGTTTCAAACGCTGGTATACCGGAAACATTGAAGAGAAATACATTTACTACTTCAAGAAAAACCCTCCGACTCCCGAATTTATCAACATCCGTGTTTCCTTAAAAAATCCGCTGCACAAAGTAAAGACTCAGTTCCTTCCTTCGAGTGTAGTAGACCCTCTGCAGATGAATCTTGCTTTTCTCGAATTGTTCGGACAGGCTACAGCAGCGTGCCAGAACGATTTCGACAAACTTTTCATACCTTTCCGCTGTGTGGCATCGGATGTATACAACAAAAAACCTATGATATTCGAAAACGGTGATCTGGGAGATGCTGTACGTGCTTCCATGAGTTTTCCCGGCATGTTCAAGCCCATCGAAATCGATTCTACGCTGGTATACGACGGTGGAATATACAATAATTTCCCGGTCAATGTCATGGTAAACGACTTTCATCCGGATGTCATCATAGGAAGTGTGGTAAGTTCCAATCCGGGGAAGCCGCAGGAAGGAGATATCATGGGGCAACTGGAAAACATGATCATGCAGAAGACGGACTATTCACTACCCGATTCGCTGGGAATCCTGATGACGTTTAAGTACGACAACGTGAACCTGATGGATTTCGACCGCTTCGACGAACTGCATGACAACGGATATAAGCGCACCATGCAGCTCATGGATTCTATCAAGGCTCGTATTCCTCGCCGTGTCAACTATCGCCAGCTTGAGCTGAAACGAATCGCCTACAAGAAAAATATGCCCGAATTGCGGTTCAGGGATATAAATATTCAGGGAGGCAGCGAACAGCAGAAAAGGTATATACGCAAGGAGTTTCATACCTCAGACCAGGGTTTGTTTTCGCTGGAGGATTTACGTAAGGGGTATTTCCGCCTGATGTCCGACAATATGATTTCCGAAATTATCCCCCATGCCGTCTACAATCCGGCCGATTCCACCTTCAACCTTCATCTGAAGGTCAAAATAGAAGACGACTTGTCACTGCGCGTCGGAGGAAACGTTGGCTCAAATGGAGCCAACCAGATTTATATAGGAGGGACTTACCATAACTTGAACAATTTCTCGAAAGAAGTTTCCCTCGACGGACAACTGGGACAGATTTACAATAATCTGCAAATATCGGGACGCATAGATATACCGACCTATATTCCGACTTCGTTCCGCCTGGTAGCATCGACTTCTTCGTTCGATTACTTCAAACAGGAAAAGATTTTCACCAAGGGAAGTACCCCTGTCTTCAACAAGAAGAAAGAGCACTTTGTCAAACTGCTGGTTTCGCTTCCTTTCCTTACACGACAGAAGGCCGAATTCGGAATAGGCATCGGAAAACTGCAGGATCAGTATTTCCAAAGCAATGTAATCGACTTCAACAACGACAAGAACGACATCAGCCGCTATACCATATTCGGCGGTTCTGTAGCCATGGATGGAAATACATTAAACAGTAAACAATATCCTACGGCAGGACGAAGAGAACGGCTTGTGGCCAATATATATACCGGAAGAGAGTACTTTCAGGGTGGTTCGACTCCCGACCCTTACAATGGCTCATATAATTATGTGCAGTCATGGCTGCAAGTATCGTATGAAATGGAACGCTACTATCCCCTTTCTTCCAGATTTGTATTGGGAAACTATATTCATGCCTACTATTCTTCGCGCAATTTCAGCCAGAACTATACGGCAACCATGATGCAGGCCGGAGAATTCGCTCCTACTGCCCACAGCAAAATTACCTACAATGAAGCATTCCGGGCCAATCAATTCATCGGAGCAGGTGTCATGCCTATTTTTCAGATAACGCCGGTCTTTCATGTAAGAGCAGAAGTTTACGGCTTTGCTCCGATTTTTCCGATAGTATGCAATGAAGAATCGAAGGCTTCTTACGGAAAACTCTTCAGCCGGATAGAATATATGGGAGAATTGTCACTGGTAGTAAAGCTTCCTTTCGGCGCAATCAGTGCTTATCTAAATCACTATAGCTCACCATCTAAGAACTGGAATATAGGCCTTACACTGGGCTGGCAGATATTTGGATCGCGGTTTATCGAATAAAAAATCTGCAAAAAATAGCTGGAAATATTTGGAAGTTTCGGAAAAACCTCATACCTTTGCACCCGTTAAGAAAAAAGACATGGCCGCGTAGCTCAACTGAATAGAGTAGCTGACTACGGATCAGCCGGTTACAGATTTGAATCCTGTCGCGATCACTCTTCTGGATTGAAATATTGAAAGAATTGGCCGCGTAGCTCAACTGAATAGAGTAGCTGACTACGGATCAGCCGGTTACAGGTTTGAATCCTGTCGCGGTCACCCTCTTCTTTCTGACAAAATAAATGAAGAATTGGTCGCGTAGCTCAACTGAATAGAGTAGCTGACTACGGATCAGCCGGTTACAGGTTTGAATCCTGTCGCGGTCACAAAAGGTTGTATCTTTCACGATACGACCTTTTTTGTTTTCTCCCCTTACTCCGGACCCGCATCCGAATTGGCGTCATATGATAAGTTTTTGGCATTATACAAGAAGCGTAAGCGAACGGATAGTCTTATTTTTGCCATACAAAATCAAGAACAGGAAGAATATGAATCAAAAGAAAATTTTAATGTGCCTTGGCATCTGTAGTCTTTCATTGGCTCTGCATGCACAGAATGGGCCAAGAAACAACAGTAAAAATTTCCCCGAAGCAGTTCCGACCAACAGTCAAGTACAATTCTTCAATCAGACAGATGAAGTATATTCATTAGATTATCTGAAGGACGTGGTATATGCAACCAAGGACAATATGGATTTGAAATTGCAGATTGTCATGCCTAAGCCCTATGGAGAATCAGACAAAACCTTCCCTTGCATTCTTTATGTGAGAGGTTCTGCATGGATGAAACAAAACTTATATGTGGATGTACCACAGATTTCAGCTATGGCAAAGCGTGGATATGTAGTTGCCATTGTAGAATACCGTCCGTCTGATGTGGCTGTTTTTCCAGCCCAGCGTAATGATGCTATCTCTGCGATAAACTTTATGAAAAAGAATGCGCAGAAATATAGTGTCGATGTAAACAATATCTTTGTATGGGGAAGTTCATCGGGAGCACATACAGCCTTGTTTACGGGACTTCATCTTAAAGGTGCCGACAGCAAGAACGATTCTCTTCCGGATATAAACGGAATCATAGCTTATTATCCTCCTACCGACGTACTTCATCTGAAAGATGATCCTACAGCAGCTTCGAAGGGCGACGAAAACAGCCCCGAGGGATTGCTTATCGGTAAAATTGCCGTCTGGAACGCCCCTGAGAAGGCTAAGGAAGCAAGTCCTTTCTACTATATAAAAGATAATAAGGATATGCCTCCGGTATTTCTTGCACATGGAACAAAAGACAGGGTGGTTCCTTTCTCTCAGGCTGACCTGCTGGCCAACGAAATGGAGAAAAACGGATGCGAATACGAATTTTATGCTTTACGCAATGCTGACCACGGCAGTTGGCAGTTCTGGACCGAAGCAATGCTCGATAAGGTTGAGAAGTTCATCGTAAAACACCTTAAGAAGTAGAGCCGGAGAATCTCTGTTTCATCCTCTCCTATTAGAATTAGGAATATAAATAAAAGTCTCAGTCCCGAAGGTATATACGGAGAATTCTGTATATTTCCTTCTGCGGGACTGAGACTTTTCGAGTATAGGGTTAATCTCCTCTTACTTTATAATCAGAATCGGCGTATTGGAATGGAAAAGCATCTTGCGTGCAATGCTGGGATTAAACAGACGGGCAAAGATATTACGTCTGTAGTTTGAAGTACAGATTACGTCAATGCCATTCTCCCGTACAAATTTGTCTACATTGCTCAACAGGTCTTCTTCGTCAATATTCAAATAAGTAAATTCAAGCTGAGGATATTGCTTCTTGAAATACTCCTTGATGCCTGCCAGTTTTATTTCGTTCCATGTACGTTTCTCTTCGTGGGAGTTCACATGAATGAATGAAATCTCAAACTTGTTGTCCTTGAAAGTCGTAATCAGCGAATCGAAAGCAATCAAATCACGCTGGTCGAAACTGGTAAACAATGCTATTTTATGAATATCTTCAAGCGATTTCTCCGGAGCATTTTCGGGTATCGCATAAACAAAGGAGCGGCTCCGTTCGATAACTTCTGCCGTTACGCTTCCTATCAGGTCCAGATCTTTCTGATGCTCTCCACGGGTTCCCATAACCACAATGAGAGGTTTCTCCTGACGTATGTAATATATTATTTCTTCTTCTGGTATACCCTCACGCAGCACGCATGTGAATTTCACGTTCGGATACTCTCCTTTTTCTATTTTCTCGGCTACGTCTGCCGACAACTTATTCAGTTGCTTGTGCACATTCTCTATCATTCCTCTTACTGTAGTGGCATCGTTTGCCGAGGGGACATGATAGTTCTCCGTATCGTACTGCAAGCTTGGTATGTAAATAGGTGTAAAATGTACATGCAGAAGAACCACTTCAGCATGCATGTGTGCAGCTACCTTAAAACCAAAATCACATGCTTTGAGAGAATATGCAGAGAAATCGACCGGGACAAGTACCTTGGGGACTTTTTCCGATTTCGATTCGGCGGACTTCTCTTCCAGAGTTTCTTCAGACAACCAGGAAGAACTTTCTATAATCTTCAAGGCACGAGGCAAATCACTTTCCTTAATGCGCACTCTTACACCCGACGAGATAACAGGCTGGATAAGATTCACATTATGTATGTACGACTCGATTCCTTCGCTTTCGAGTACAGACTTTAAAATCTGTGCCTTCGAATAAGTGAGGATAGCTAATGTAACAAGTTTATCTTCCATAGTTTAAAGTTTTAAAAGGTTTCACATAAAAACACTACGAGATTAACAAAAAATCCTAATCAGTAAGAAACCATACCGATTAGGATTTTGCCACTTATCTTCAACCTTAGGCTGTTTGCTCTTTCAAAATTTCTATCGCTTTATCAAGCACGGTCGTATCATCGAGCATTACCAGTCCGCCATCCGGCCCCGGCTCCAGGTGAATACCTACGCTCTTGCCATCCTTAAAATTATGTCCGCCAAAGAAATTGCGTACAGTTTCCACACTCAAATTTAACTCATCGGCTATACGATGCATGCTTCCACTGGGTAAAGAATCTTTTATTTTTCGAAGTTCGTTGAAAGTTATCGTTCTATTCATAGTAATCAAAATTTAAAGTGTTAGACAAAACTTTTGTTAATTCACGATATAAATGTAATGAAAGAAAATGAATAAGCCAACAAAAAATTAACTTTTTTACTTTGCTGGCAATATATCAGAACGATAATAATCTGGAAATGACCATAGCTGCCATAACAGCATAAAAATAAGTCAGCAGCAAGACTGTATGGAAAATCTTGAGATCTGCAACCTCAAACCCCGTCAGAGTATATTGTTCTGACACAAACTGGGGCTGTTCGAAATATTTTTTCCGGATAAACGCATAAAGCCAATAAACCAGTGAAGCGATAACGCTGCCTGCAATTGCACCGCATATAATATCTCCCGGATAATGTACACCCAGATATATGCGTGAATACGAGGGAATCAATGCCCATATAAACATGACAGCGGTCATTTCCTTTCTCCGTACAAGCAGCGAAACAAAAGTAGCTACAGCAAACGTATTGGCTGCATGGCTTGATATAAATCCGTACATTCCTCCCCTGTATCCGTTGACAACATGCACCATATACATAATCTCGGGATCTTGTGCAGGACGGAAACGCATGAAATATGGCTTGCAGAAACCGGAAGAGAACTGGTCGGCCAGGGTTATGCTTAAAGCTATCATGGCAAGTATAAGCAGTCCCTGAGTAAATTTGGTATTTTTGAATATGACATACAGCAGCACTGCGGCAACAGGAATCCATATTTTTGTACCGGATACAATCCACATAAAACCATCCCAGAACATGGAATCACTTCCGTTCAGGGTCAATAACAGATTCTGATCTGCCTCAATAAGCTGCTGTATATCAATCATAAATATTATATATTTTGGAAAACATCAGATAACTTCTATTGCCGATACGGGCAGCCATCCTTTTTTCCCATCTTCCAGACGGATTTCTTTCCAGCCTTTCATCGAATTGTCTTCTATATAGACTTTAGTACCCTCGTGCAAGACAAACAGATCGGTTCCGCTTTCATTGGGAGTACTTTTAACTGTAATACTTGGCGACATTACAATGGCACCTGTACGGTTCAGAAGCTCTTCCTTCTGTTCGCTGGCAAAGAAATTGGCGCATACGGCTACAATCAAGAACACTACAGCCGAAATAAAACCTATTTTCTTGAAAAGGATTCTGTTTCCAAAAATATACAATGCCATACCCGCGAGAAGAAGGATAAAGGAAACGATACCTGTTACTCCCCATCCGCTTTCGCTCATACAGTTTATCAATGAGTTTATCCATGTCACAATGAAAATTTCACTGGCAGGAGTAACCTGGTCTACAGTCTTGCTTCGCGCCATTTCCAGATTGAAACGTATATCTGCATCACCAGGATTCATCAATAAGGCTCGTTCGTAATTCAAAACGGCTTTGGCTATATTCTTGTTCTTGTAATAGCTGTTTCCCAAATTGTAGTAAATGTCTGCCGACTCGCCTTCCGAACTTAGAATAGCTTCGTACTTTTCAATTGCATCAGCAAACTTGTTTTCCTGATAATCCTTGTCGGCTTCGGCCTTTGATACTGCGGCCGAAGTGAACTGGACTATGCCAATCAGAAATGCAATAACTATAAATAGTCTTTTCATATCAATATGGTTCTTCTGTCTGTTTTTAATGTTTGATACTGTTCTCCATTCTACTGATCGCTTCTACCGATGTCGTATATACCTTGTCCATCGCTTCATTTTCATCTCCCGGAGCGTAACGGGCAAATTCGCATTCGTTCAAGGCATTGATGAAATCTTTTATTACATCGTCTGCTACACCGTATTTCACCAGCTCGGCTTCGATATTATCTTTAGAAAGCTGCGAAACAGGTATACTCAGTTTATCACTGATATATCCCCATAAGGCTTTCAATACTTCATCATAGAACTCATTCTTACGGTTCTCTGCCAGCAGCTTTCCGGCAAGTTTCATACGCTTGGTCGCTACTTTATTAGCCTTCTTTGTCTTCACTTTTGCTACATTGGCATTTTCGGCAGCCTGCTTGCGGAAGAAGACAACTAATCCCACAAATAAGATAAACGGAATGATATACCACAAATAGTAACCTACAGTGCCGAAGAAGACGGCGCCCTTCTGCATCAGTTTTGTATCGCCCAGTTTGATGAAACGGATATCCTGTCCCAGAACCTTGACATTTTCCTTATTGGTAAAGTCGGCAATTACCTGATCGGCATTTCCATTTCCTTTTGCTACGTTAATATTATAGGCTTCGGTTTTCAGTGTCTTGTATGAATTCGACTTCAAGTCAAAATAAGTAAACTCGACAGGAGGTATTGTAAAGTTTCCCGCATGACGAGGTATGGCCAGATACTCGATGGTCTGGCTTCCGCTCAGTCCGGCACGTGATGCTTCAAAGTTATTCGTTACTTTCGGGTCGTACACTTCAAAATCTTCAGGGAATTTCACTTCAGGCGTACTGATCAGTTTCATGTTTCCCGAACCACTGATGGTCAGTTTTATCGTTACTGCATCATTGGTCTTCACATCTTTGGCATTGATGGAAGAAGCAAGTGTAAATTCTCCCACACCTCCCGAGAAGTTAGCCGGCTTGGCAGGAAGCGGCTGAACGTTGATAGTCAGCTTAGGTGTAACGATTTTTTTCTTTACTTCCTGATATCCTCCTCCATTGAAGAAAGCATCAAATGGATCGTCCGACATGGTCTGTATGGCAACTACGCCTTCGAAAGTAATCGAAGGAACCTCCAGCTTACCGGTCTGTTGTGGAAATAATACATACTGGCTCCACACGGTGGTATTGTAATTGCGTCCTTTATAATGCTCCAATGAGAAAGTCTTCTGTTGGGGCAATTCAATTTCCTGAGTATGAAAACCTTTCAAATCGGGCATTTTACCAAACAACTGACGAAGATTTACCAACGTATAAACCTTATAAGTCAGCAATATAGCTTCCTGTTCATGTACAGTCGTCTTACTGGCAGTTGCTGTAATAAACAAATCATTGCTTGTAATACGTCCGTTTGTAGTCTGACGGCGGTCAGCCTGTGCACTTCCCCCCTGACTGCTCTTGCTTCCTCCTGCCGACTGATCAGGTGGAAGTACTTTAATCGTAACGGCATTGGAAAATATTTTTTCTCCATTAGCCTCGATACTTGCAGCTGGTATTGTATAAGTTCCTGCGTTGCCAGCCATCAGTATATAAGTATACGTAATGGAACTACTTGAAGAAACCTTGCCGTTGATAATTTGTGTACTGCTTTGCTGAGAACGACTTGGTCCCATCAAAACATCAAATCCTTTCGTTATAGAAGGTGCACGAAAATCCTTCACCTTTTGCGTGTTGACTGTAAACGTCAGGCGGAACTGATCTCCGCTTACAACCACATCAGGTGCATCGGCTGTTAAAGTAGCTTTGTTGTCTGCCCATGCATGTACTGTAGTAAGAATCAACAGTAGAAAGAAAATAACTTTTCTCATCATTCCTTTATTTCATTTATAATTATTCACCATTAATTACCAGTCTTTTTCCAACTTACGTCCTTGTACCTGAACCGCTTTCTTCACTTTATCCTGTACATTTTTCTCATCTTGCATAGCTGCCTTCAGAAGCTGCTCTGCATTCTCTTTCGACATTTGGTTCTGGTTCTGTTGCTGCTGCTGATTATTTTGCTGCTGATCTTTCTTATTCTGATCCTGCTGGTCTTTGTTTTGTTGCTTATCATCCTGCTTTTGATCTTGCTTCTGATCTTTCTCCTGATTCTGGTTCTGCTGTTGCTGATCTTTCAACTGCTTTTGTGCCAAAGCCAGATTGTAACGAGTTTCATCGTCTTTCGGATTATTTCGCAAAGCCTTTTTATATGCTTCTATGCATTGTGGCAATTGTTTAGACGACTGCAAAATCACCCCCATATTATGATAAATCTGTGCAAGCTTGTTCTTGTCTTTTTCTATCCGCGATGCAGCTTCATATTGCTCCATCGCTTCTTTCGCTTTTTGTTGCATCAACAGGGAGTTGCCCAGATTATACATGGCGTCCGTCGACTTCGGTTCTAATTCCAAAGCTTTCCGATAATCGACTTCAGCTTTTACAAATGTGCTGTCCTTATATAACTTATTTCCACTGCGCAAATAATCACGCTCTGTTTTCTGTCCGTAAGCAGCAACCGATACGAACATTATTCCCAGCATCACATATTTTTTCCGCAACATAAAATCAATTCTGTTTAAAGAGTTTTATATTCTTGAAAAGTGGATTTTTACGTTCCAATAACATCAAATCAACTGCCAGCAGAATCAAAGCCAGCCATGCCAGTACCTGAAACTGCTCATCAAACTCAGTAAAGACCTGAGTTTCCACATCAGCTTTAGCCAATTTATTTATCTCGGCATTCAAAGCTCTTTCAGCATTATTGGTATTATCCACTCGTACATATATACCATTTCCCGCTTTTGCAATTTCCTGACACATCTGTTCGTTCAGACGGGTTACAATCACATTGCCGTCCTTATCACGACGGAATTCATTTGTCCCTTCAGCCGGAATAGGTGAACCATCTGGTGAACCGACTCCTAATACAAAAACACGAACACCTTTTTTGGCTGCTTCTTGTGCTGCTTCAACAGCTCCTCCTTCATGATTTTCACCATCGGTTATAAGTACAATAGCTCGTCCGACTCCTTCATTCGGAGTGAAACTCTTCATTGCCAAATTTATGGCTCCGGCAATATCAGTACCCTGAGTCGAGATAAGTGAAGGATTGATTGTTTCAAGAAACATCTTTGCCGAGATATAGTCACTTGTAATAGGCAACTGTGTAAAAGCCTCTCCGGCAAAAACAATCATGGCAACCTTGTCATTATTGAATGTTTCCACCAAACGAGAAATCAGCTTTTTCGACTTTTCCAGACGACTGGGTGTAACATCTTGCGCCAGCATAGAGTTAGAAATATCGAGTGCTACGACAGTTTCAACCCCCTGACGTTTGACGGTTTCCATTTTTGAGCCGAACTGAGGTCGTGCCAGCATGAATATCACCATAGCCAAGGCTGCAAAAACCAGCCAAAACTTTACATCCGGACGATATTTCGATACGTCAGGCATCAGATGAGCCAATAATTCAGGATCACCGTATTGAGCAATTTTTTTACGCCGGCGATAATTGGAATATATATATAGCCCTACCAATATCGGCAAAACGATAAGTAGATACAAATAAACAGGTTCTCCAAATCGAAACATAATATTCTTGGTTTTAAGGTATTTTCTTTAATACTGTATTACGCAGCAATATTTCCAACAAAATACAGAAGAATGCTACCAGAGCAAAGGTCGTATAAGCTTCTTCTCGTTTACTGAACTCCTTGACATTCAGTTTTGTCTTTTCCAGTTTATCGATTTCCTTGTAAACTTCCTCCAGTTTAGAATTGCTGGTTGCACGGAAATAATTTCCATTCGTAGTACCTGCAATCTGCGTCAAAGTCTGCTCATCTATTTCGACGGGAACATTGACATATTGAACGCCAGCATATGTTTGCATCGGATAAGGAGCGGTTCCGTTCGTGCCGACTCCAATCGTATAAATACGAATACCGAACTGCTTAGCAATTTCGGCTGCTGTCAACGGAGAAATATCTCCTCGGTTATTACTACCATCTGTCAAAAGAATAATTACCTTCGATTTTGCCTTACTATCTTTCAAGCGGCTAATAGCATTTGCCAGCCCCATACCAATAGCTGTACCATCCTCGATAAGTCCACGCTGGGCTATATCACCTTTTATACTATTGAATAAATTTAGCAAGACTCCATGATCTACGGTAAGTGGACATTGTGTAAAGGCCTCTCCTGCAAAAATAGTCAAACCGATATTATCATTTGGACGTCCATTTATAAACTCAGCAGCTACCTGCTTTGCGGCTTCCAGACGATTCGGCTTCAAATCTTCCGCAAGCATACTGGTCGAAACATCGACAGCCAGCATAATATCAATACCTTCTATCTCAGTATTCTGCCAGTTATCTGTTGTTTGAGGACGTGCCAAAACCAGTACAATCATAACAAACGTCACGATCCTTAAGACAAAAGGAGCATGCAGAAGATATACCTTCCAACTCTTTGGTGCATTCATATACATGCGGGTCGTAGAAACCTGCATGGTAGGCTCTGTCTTCTTTCTGCGCATAAAATACCATACAATGTATGGAATGAGCAGAAGTAATAAAAACAGATATTCCAGATTTGCAAAAATCATAGTTCCTTACATGTTAAACGTTAAAAAAAGAGGTCGATAATGTGACAGATAACCAAATACAGACAAACCACGGCACCTATACTTACCACAGTAATACTGCACAGCAAGATGATGCGTCCTTGCTTTGAACGCTTTTCCTCCACCCTGATTTCTGTAGGCTCTTTCTTCGCATTCGGATCTTCTTCTACCTTAGTTTGATTGATAAAATCGACTGCATTAACCAGATTCATGTCATTTTCATTCATCATCGGAGCGTGCTTAGCAAATTTTACGAGGTCGGCTGTCTCAAACAAACTTTTCAAATCGTTGATGGACTGCTGATCCTTTACTTGCAGTAAGTGTTCGATGATTTCCGAAGAAGTCATTTCCAGCGCATTGAATCCAAACCGTTCTTTAATATATGTTCGCAAGACCTCGGTCAGTTCTGTATAATACAACTTCGGATCTTCACGCTGTACCTGCTTGTCAGCCTTAATCTCTTCGATTTTCTTCATAGCAGCCTGATGAGGAGGCAACTTAGGTTCTATCTTGATAATCTTGATAATAGGCTTATTATCGCGATAACGGATGATAAAGAACACAGCTGCGGCTCCCAATATGAGCATAGCTAATCCACAATATACCAAAGGAGCAATATCATTCCATGTAATAGGTACCTCTCGGATATCTTTCGGACCAAAGAACTGATCAGGATGCAAGGTATCAACGGGAACTGAATAAACTTTCAAAGCCAACGCTTTCGAACGATAAGGCTTGTCATTTACAAAAACTTCAAAAGGAGGCAGGTAATATAACGCCGAATCGAATGAGGTAATTGTATATTCCTGAGAAATCAACCAGCGCTTGTCATTATTTAATAGCTGAGTATCAGGCTTTGCAACATCTAATATCTCTACCCCTGTGACCAGTGTATCACGCAGCAATGGCAAACGTAATTTCTGATTTGCATCCATGCTTACCTGAAGCTTTATTTTCGCCTGTTCACCTATCAGAAGCTGTAAAGGATCAATAGTAGCTTCCACGGTGACCTGTGCTTTTATACCCGGCATGGATATAAACAAAAATAAAGCAACCCACAACGCTTTCAGATATTTCTTATAGTATTTCATATTCCTTTTTAGTTTCGTTTAGCAAACAAATTAAGCAATGCTTTTACGTAATCTTGGTCGGTACGTACCGAAACTGAATCGACGTTGCTATGCGTAAATATGTCGTGCAACTTCTGCTGACGGGCTTTCCACCATTCATGATGCGCATTACGCAAAGCTTTGGAAGAAGTATCAATCCATTGCTCATGTCCCGTTTCAGCATCTTTCACCTTCATTAAACCTACATCCGGGAGTTCCTCCAGACGACGATCGTATACCTGCAAAGCCACAACATCATGTTTCCGGTTGGCTATAGTCAATGCATTCTGAAAATCTCGTTCATCAATAAAGTCACTCAGCATAAATGCCGTACAACGTTTCTTCAAAACATTCGTCAGATATTCAATAGCACACTGGATATTCGTACGAGTACTTTCCGGTTTAAAGTCAAGCAGTTCACGAATAATATACAAAATATGTTTACGTCCTTTCTTGGGAGGGATAAACTTCTCAATACGATCGGAAAAAAATATTACTCCAATCTTATCATTATTCTGAATAGCCGAAAAGGCCAATGTCGCAGCAATTTCCGTAACCATACTCTTCTTAAGCTGCTTGACTGTACCAAAGTCCAGACTATTCGACACATCAATCAACAGCATGACGGTCAGCTCACGTTCCTCTTCGAACACCTTTATGAATGGTTTGTCAAAGCGAGCAGTTACATTCCAGTCTATATCGCGCACATCATCTCCATACTGATATTCGCGCACTTCGGAGAATGCCATACCTCTGCCCTTGAAAGCCGAGTGGTACTGTCCAGCAAAAATATTGCTGGAAAGCCCTCGTGTCTTTATTTCAATCTGACGAACGCGTTTTAATAGTTCACTTGTTTCCATTCTTTCTTGGATTACGCTTCGGACAACCAAAGCAAAATATACCATTTTTTACATGACATCTTTTCTCTGTATGCTCTGTATGCCATGTATAATTGGAGCCTGAACAATTGAATATACACAATCATTCAGGCTATGTCTTATTCTTTCAGACGAATCAGGGCACTTCGACCTTGTTCAATATCTTACTTACTATCTCGTCGGAAGTAACATTGGTTGCTTCGGCTTCATATGTCAAGCCGATACGGTGACGAAGCACATCATGTGCAACAGCACGTACATCCTCAGGAATAACGTATCCACGACGTTTAATGAAAGCATAACTGCGGGCAGCCAAGGCTAAATTGATAGAAGCACGCGGAGAACCTCCGAAGCTGATCAGACCCTTCAAATCTTTCAAGTCATATTTTTCAGGATAACGAGTTGCAAATACAATATCAGCAATGTACTGCTCTATCTTCTCATCCAAGTATACCTGACAAACCACTTTACGTGCTTCCAGAATATCTTCAGCTTTCAAGATAGGACGAACTTCAGTTTTATTACCTGAAATGTTCTGACGGATAATCTTCTTTTCTTCTTCCAGCTTTGGATAGTCGATAATTACCTTCAGCATGAAACGGTCGACTTGTGCTTCAGGAAGCGGATATGTACCTTCCTGTTCAATCGGGTTCTGAGTTGCCATTACAAGGAATGGATCAGGTAAACGGAAAGTATCCTTGCTCAATGTAACCTGACGCTCCTGCATAGCTTCCAGCAAAGCACTTTGTACCTTAGCCGGCGCACGGTTTATTTCATCAGCCAATACGAAGTTTGCAAAGATAGGACCTTTCTTTGTAACGAACTGTTCATCTTTCTGGCTGTATATCATTGTACCAAGCACATCGGCAGGAAGTAAGTCGGGAGTAAACTGAATACGACTATACTTAGAGTCAATCAACGAAGCCAAGGTCTTAATGGCCAATGTCTTTGCCAATCCCGGAACACCTTCCAGCAAAATATGTCCGTCGGCCAATAAGCCGATCAATAATGATTCTACCAAATGTTTTTGACCTACAATTACCTGGTCCATACCAGCCATCAGATTGGTCACGAATGCACTCTGACGTTCAATGCGTTCGTTCAATTCACGAATGTCAATAGCTTCAGCCATAATTTTTTATTTTTATGTTTCAAATATGCAATTTTATCAATTGGTCAACTGACCTTTTTTTAATCGAACCCAAAAGTACGGCATTATATTAACAGAAGCAACTAATTTTTATTAAAAAAAATTAGTTGCTTCTTTCGTTTAAGTCTTATTGGACTAAAGATATTTAAAAAATAACATTGTCCTATTCCTCCTATTTTCTATTCATTTCTTTTGGAGTAAGCTCCGGTATGCGAATAGTCGTACCAACCGGTACTACATCCGCATCTTTAATGATATCCTTATTATATTGTACCAGATAGGGCCACAACTTCTTATTACCATAAAACTTCAGCGCAACACGAACCAGGCTTTCACCCGATTTTATGGTATAAGTAGAGCGTGTACCTGTAATCATATATTCAACAGTATCAGCCAAAGTTTCCCGTTTGACAACGGTAGGCAACTGTTGTTTTTCTTCATCCGGCTTTACCTGAGCAACGACCTCGCGAACGGTATCTTGCTGAACCGCAGGAATCTGTTTAACCGGCAATATACTATCCTTCTCCAAGTCTGAGCGTATACCGACAGTATCCTTATTCAGGGGTACAGTTTCCTTTTCCATAAGCATATGGACAACAGATTCTGGAATGTATCTTCTTCCTGAAAAAATACTCCATACAATAATACCTCCCAGAATAACACCCACCAATAACACTGTAGCAACCATACACCAAGGAAAACGGAATATCTTTTTTCCTACGGCAGGCTCCAAATCTTCATGTATAGATTCGGTGACCTTCTGTACAGGTTCTGCCGTTTCATCTTCAGGCTTTTCCGCTTTTTCAGATACAGGTTCTGTCGTCTCACTATCGGGCTCCTTCTGAGGACTATCAGGCACGACCTTATTGCCATCAGCTTCTTCCGGTACAAGTTTTTCTTGATTGGCTTTTTCCTCTTCAGCTTCCTCCATTTCAGAATTACTGTTTGCATCCGGCAAAGAAACACCTTCGCCGATTTCTTCTTCCGACGCATCAACATCCTCGTCCAATGAAGAAACTTCATCCATATCATCAAACCGAGTACCTTCGTTCAGCAGTACGGTTTCAAAATGCTCGAAAGGCTTATTTACCGTTTCTCTCATCCAAGAATCCGGCGTAAACGAGATACGTGAATGCCCTTGTATTTCAATCCGCTCTCCGGTATTGACATCTATACTTTCACGAGCATCAACATCTATCAGCTTAAACGTTCCTAAGCCTTTGATCTTTACATATTTGTCCGTTTCTATAGACTCTTCGATCAGGGCAAACAGAGTCTTTACAAATGCTTCTGCATCTGCCTGCTCCATTTCATGGCGTTGTGCCAACAAATCAGCCAAGTCTTGCTGTGTGAACTTATCACTCATTACCCAGAGTATTCTTTAGCCGTTCCTTCCATACCGGACTCGGCTTAAAATTCAAAATCAATTTCGGAGGGACCAGAAATCGTTGCTTGGTAACAGGATTTACCGTAATACGTTCCATCTTTTTCCGAACTTCAAACGTTCCGAAATTCTGAATTGCAATCGTTTTACCTTCCTGCAACTCCTCTCCCATAATAGCCGTTACCGATGCCAACAAACGCGAAGCATCCTTATTGGTATATCCCAAGCGGCGTGACAATTCGCCTGTCAATTCTTTATTGTTCATGTCGTCCGCTCCACAATAAAATTAATTATACTAATGTTGCATACAGATCAAAATCATCCGCATCATATATTTTCACACGATGGAACGAGCCCGTCCGCAACAACTTTCCTTCATCTTTAATCAAAACTTCAGGATCAACCTCCGGCGAGTCAAATTCAGTACGTCCAATGTAATAATCCCCTTCCTTACGGTCGATGATTACTTTAAACTCCTTACCGATTTTATTATGACTTAACTCATTCGAAATCTCCTGCTGAATGCTCATAATCTCATCCAAGCGCTTCTGCTTCACCTCTTGCGGAACATCATCCTTATAATGTTTTGCCGAATAAGTGCCTTCTTCTTCCGAATAGGCAAATGCCCCCATACGGTCGAAACGCGCCTTGCGTACAAATTCTTTCAGTTCCTCGAAGTCCTGTTCTGTTTCCCCGGGATGTCCTACCATCAGCGTTGTACGCAAATGAATTCCCGGAACCTCCTTACGGAACTCCTCAATCAGCTGATACGTTTCCTCCTTCGTCACATGGCGACGCATTCTCGTCAACATATTATCGCTAATATGCTGCAAGGCAATATCCATATATTTGCACACATTATCGTGTTCACGCATCACGCGGAAAAGATCTTTCGGGAAATGCGCCGGATAAGCATAATGCAAACGAATCCATTTCACACCCGGAATTTCAGCCATACGTTCTATCAATTCCGGCAGCATCTGTTTCTTATACAAATCTACGCCATAATAAGTCAACTCCTGCGCAATGACCTGAAATTCTTTCACGCCTTCGGAAACCAGCAAACGGACTTCGTCTAAAATCTCCTCCATCGGACGAGAAACATGTTTTCCTGTAATGATAGGAATAGCACAATACGAACATTTACGATCGCATCCTTCCGATATTTTCAGATACGCATAATGTTTAGGAGTCGTCAGATGACGTTCAATAGCATAATCAGACTGATAAGTCTTACCCAAGTCGGCAAGCAACTCATTCCAGTTAAATTTACCATAAAATTTATCAACCTGAGGAATTTCCACCTGCAGTTCCTTCAAGTAACGTTCAGACAAGCATCCCATTACATAAAGTTTCTTTAAACGTCCTTCTTCCTTAGCCTGACAAAACTCAAGAATCATATTGATAGACTCTTCCTTCGCATCGCCAATAAATCCACACGTATTTATAACTGCAATTTCCCCTTGAGGATTTTCACTATCATGCGTCACCTTATAGCCATTCGCCTCAAGCTGTTTCATCAGCTTTTCCGAATCGACCAGATTTTTAGAGCACCCTAAGGTAATAATATCTATTGTATTTTTTCTCATTTATTAGCTGTTCCAAACAATGAATCAACAAACTCCCGACGACGGAATATCTGCAAATCTTCAATACCCTCGCCCAAACCGATATATTTCACAGGTATTTTAAACTGATCGGAGATACCTATCACAACTCCTCCCTTAGCAGTTCCATCCAGCTTCGTAATTGCCATAGCGTTCACCTCTGTAGCCAGTGTAAACTGTTTTGCCTGCTCAAAAGCATTCTGTCCGGTCGATCCGTCAAGAACGAGCAAGATTTCATGAGGAGCATCCGGCACAACCTTCTGCATCACATTCTTAATCTTGGTCAACTCATTCATCAGACCGATTTTATTGTGCAAGCGTCCTGCGGTATCAATAATAACGACATCAGCATTATTTGCGACAGCAGAACTCAACGTATCAAATGCGACAGAAGCCGGATCCGCACCCATTTTCTGTTTGATAACAGGAACTCCAACACGGTCGCCCCAGATGACAAGCTGTTCTACGGCCGCTGCGCGGAATGTATCGGCAGCCCCCAGATAAACAGACTTGCCAGCCTTTTTAAACTGATAGGCCAATTTACCGATAGTCGTAGTTTTACCTACCCCATTTACACCTACCACCATTATTACATAAGGTTTCTTACCTTCAGGCACAGTAAACTCTTCTGTATCGACTGTATTGTTTTCTGTAAGCAGTGCGGCAATCTCTTCCCGCAAGATGTTATTAAGCTCCTGCGTATTTACATACTTATCTTGAGCAACTCTTTTTTCGATTCGCTTAATAATCTTCAATGTTGTTTCTACACCCACATCCGAAGTAATCAAGACCTCTTCCAGATTATCCAACACTTCATCGTCCACTTTAGACTTTCCAGCCACAGCACGAGCTATCTTCCCAAAAACACTTTCCTTTGTTTTTGACAAGCCCTTA
>HF993286.1 GCA_000436795.1 Bacteroides sp. CAG:1076 | reverse complement strand
TAATAAGGACATGGTAGCTTACTTAAGTGGCGGTAAGAAAGGTACTCATACTTCATTCCTTGAGATTAATCAGGTGGGTGATGTGCTTGATAGCGAAGATGAATATGTATTACCGAACCGCAACCGTTACTTATAATTAATAATGTATGAAGGAAACGGACGCTCTTGATGAGTATATACTTCAGCATATAGATGAAGAAGGAGAATATCTGAAAGCATTATACCGGGCGACGCATGTAAAACTCTTGCGTCCCCGTATGGCTTCCGGACACCTGCAAGGGCGTATGCTGAAAATGTTTGTGCAGATGATTCGTCCGAAACAAGTGCTTGAGATAGGTACTTACAGCGGATATTCCGCACTCTGTCTGGCAGAAGGACTGGAAGAGGGAGCTATGCTCCATACTTTCGAGATAAATGACGAACAGGAAGATTTTACTCGACCATGGCTGGAAAATTCTCCATATGCAGATAAAATTAAATTTTATATTGGTGATGCATTGAAGATTGTTCCAGATATGGATGTAGTTTTTGATCTTGCTTTCGTCGACGGTAACAAGCGTTTCTATGTGGAATATTATGAGATGATTCTGAAGAAGATGAATCCTGGTGGTTATATCATTGCCGATAATACATTATGGGACGGTCATGTACTTGAGGCTGAACCACATCATACAGATACGCAGACTATCGGAATTAAGAAGTTTAATGATTTAGTGGCATCCGATGCACGTGTAGAGAAAGTGATATTGCCTTTACGTGACGGGTTGACCATTATACGTAAAAAGTAATAATAATATGGAAACAACCAGACAAAATAAAATTGCCCGACTCATCCAGAAAGAGTTGAGCGATATTTTCTTGTTGCAGACCAAGGCGATGCACGGTGTGCTGGTATCAGTCAGCGTGGTACGTATCAGCCCTGATATGAGTTATGCTCGTGTGTATCTTAGTGTCTTCCCATCGGAGCGCAGTCAGGAAATTGTGAAAAACATTAATGATAATATGAAATCCATTCGTTTCGAACTGGGCAACCGAGTACGTCATCAGTTGCGTATTATTCCGGAACTGAAGTTCTTTGTTGACGATTCACTGGATTATGCCGCTCATATTGATGAGTTGCTGAAAAAATAAACTCTTGTTATTCACCACAGATCGTACTTAACATACTTTTGTATGATGGGGTACGGCCTGTGGTGAAAAATTATAAGCCATGAATTTTCCCTTCTATATAGCCCGAAGATATTTGTTTTCCAAGAAGTCGCACAATGCCATAAATGTGATTTCAACAATTTCTGTTTGTGGAGTTGCGCTTGCTACATTGGCATTGGTATGTACACTTTCCGTATTCAACGGCTTTCAGGATTTGGTAGAAACTTTTTTTACGGCATTCGATCCGCAACTGAAGATAACGGCAACTCATGGTAAGGTTTTTGATGGGCAGGACAGCAGAGTCCTTCAACTGAAAAAATTGCCGGAAGTAGAAGTTTATTCAGAATCATTAGAAGACAATGTGATGGTGCAGTATCAGGGAAGGCAGGCCATGGCAGTAATAAAGGGAGTCGAAGATAATTTCGATCAGTTGACACCTATAGATAGTATTCTTTTCGGAAGGGGAGATTTGTTGCTTCACGATGAAGTAGTTGATTATGCTATTCCCGGCATTCAGTTGCTTTCTACTTTAGGTTCGGGAATTCGTTTCCTTGATCCGTTGGAAATATATGCACCGCGACGTGGCGCGAAAGTAAATATGGCAAATCCTTCCACCGGTTTTGTTACAGGAAATCTATTTTCGTCGGGACTTGTATTTGCCGTAAATCAAGAGAAATATGACGCGTCGTATATCCTTACTTCCATGGATTTTGCACGCAAGTTGTTTCAGTATACTACCGAAGTGAGCGCCGTTAATCTGAAATTGAAAGATGGTGCCAGTATAGATGCTGTCAAGAAACGTATACAATCATTGCTTGGTGATGATTTTCGAGTACAAGATCGCTACGAGCAGCAAGCAGATACGTTTCGTATCATGGAAATAGAGAAACTGATATCTTATTTGTTCCTTACTTTTATTCTTATGATTGCCTGTTTCAATGTCATAGGCTCACTCTCAATGCTTATTATCGACAAGCGTGATGATGTGGTAACCTTACGTAATCTGGGCGCCAGCGATAAACAGATTGTACATATATTCTTATTCGAAGGTCGTATGATTTCTCTTTTTGGAGCTTTAGCGGGCGTGATATTGGGACTGCTGTTATGCTGGCTTCAACAGGAATATGGTCTGATTTCATTAGGCGATTCAGGAAGTTTTGTAGTTGATGCTTATCCGGTAAGCGTTCATGCTTCGGATGTTATAATAGTATTTGTAACCGTGCTGCTGGTAGGTTTCTTATCGGTCTGGTATCCGGTTCGTTTCCTGAGCAAGCGCTTGCTGAAGAAATAAGTACCATTGGGAAAGAAGTGGTAGTTTGCAAAGAAAAATATGAAAGAGGTTGTCTCAAAATAGAATTGCAAAAGTAAAATCTGATAGATTGAAATTTAGAAATAAAAAGATCTCCTACTTTTAGTCCTCTAATTGAAGAAAACAAAGACTAAAGTAGGAGATTTTTATGTCGTAACTTATAGATAAGTAAGCCTATCTCAGTTTCCCATTTTGAAACAGCCTCTTTTTATTATATCAACTTAACGGATTGGTTTCTTTGAAATGTCTGCTATTCGTCGGCAAGAACGAAGTCCAGCTGTTTCTTTTCCAGATTTGTACGTGCCACTTTAATTTTTACCGGGTCACCCAGACTGAACTTGCGATGATGACGGCGTCCGATAAGGCAATAATTCTTTTCATCAAATTCATAATAATCATTGCCTAAGTCGCGCATGGAAACCATACCTTCGCATTTATTTTCATTAATTTCTACATACAGTCCCCATTCTGTTACTCCAGATATTACACCATCGTATACGTTTCCGATACGTTCACTCATAAATTCTACCTGTTTGTATTTGACGGAAGCACGTTCAGCACTTGCTGCTGTCTGCTCCATAGCAGAACTATGCTCACACAATTCCTCGTATTTGTCGGCCTGAGCACTGCGTCCTCCTGCGAGATAACGTGTCAGTAGGCGATGTACCATCAGGTCCGGATAACGACGGATTGGAGAAGTAAAGTGTGTATAATAGTCGAAGGCCAGTCCGTAGTGTCCGATGTTATAAATAGAGTACCTTGCTTTTTGCATAGCGCGCAATGAAACTGTTTCTATCAGATTCTGTTCTTTCTTGCCCTCTATATCGCTCAATAAGCGGTTGATCGATTTTGATACTTCTGCTTTACTTCCTCCTGTACGTATCTTATAACCGAAGCGGGCAATAAACTGGCTTAAGTTATCCAGTTTGTCCGGGTCAGGCAAATCGTGTATACGATAAGGGAATACTTTCGGCTTTTTGTTCTTAGGAACTTTTCCGATGTGTTCGGCAACCGTACGGTTTGCTAACAGCATAAACTCCTCAATCAGTTTATTTGCTTCTTTAGAAACTTTGAAGTATACGCTCAGCGGCTTGCCTTTCTCGTCAATTTCAAACTTAACCTCGCAGCGGTCGAAATTGATAGCTCCGGCTGCTATTCGTTTTTCACGTAAGATTTGAGCAAGTTTGTTCAGCTCCAGAATTTCTTCTTTGTAATCTCCCTCTCCTGTTTCTATAATATTTTGAGCTTCCTCATACGTAAAGCGACGGTTCGATTTTATGACAGTATGCCGGATACGATAGTCTTTTACTTCTGCCTTTTCATTCATATTGAAAATTACAGAGTAAGCCAGTTTCTCTTCATCAGGGCGCAGCGAACAGATGAAATTACAAAGACGTTCGGGCAACATAGGGATAGTACGATCTACCAGATAGACTGAAGTTGCTCGTTTTACTGCCTCTTTGTCGATAATGCTACCTTCTTTTACATAGTGTGAAACATCAGCAATATGTACACCTACTTCCCAAAGTCCTGGCTTAAGCTGGCGAATAGAGAGTGCATCATCAAAGTCCTTAGCATCTTTCGGGTCGATAGTGAAAGTTACGACATCACGGAAATCCTCACGCTCAGCATAATCTTCAGGAGTGATTTCTGCCGAGATTTTATCGGCAGCAGCTTCCACCGACTGAGGATAAGTATAAGGTA
>HF993285.1:39823-109769 GCA_000436795.1 Bacteroides sp. CAG:1076 | reverse complement strand
TGTAGGGAAAGTGATGGAACAGATAATAGCCGCCGGAGGGAAAATCGACCGGCAGGACGACGGTTCTTTCGTCTTTTCCGGCATAGACGGCAGCGAAGCGGAGGCGTTGGTCTCCATCCCCGAAAAAACGGAGGGCGGGCAAGACCGCAAGGGCAGCAAAAGTTCGTATGACAACAGCCTGCAGGCTATGATACTCTCGTTCGACCTCTCTCGCTCCACCCCTATGGATGCCATGAACTTTATAGACCTGCTGCAAAAGAGGATTTACGATACAGATGTTTAATATGACCTTGTTATATATGAACAGAAACATACCCCTGCAAGCTAAAATCCTCTTCGGCTATATGATGTTAATGGCGGTCATCATCAGCATGGCCGCTATTCTTTTCCATGAACACGCACGCCTTCGGAAAATCGAGGCCGACACCTACGAAATCAGACAGGCACGCCGTGACATATCCGAGATACACCGCAACATCACGGTACTCGCCTCATTGGGCGAGAGCGTCATCGCTTGGGAGGATGAGGACTACCATGCCTACCAAACGAGACGGCTGAGGGTGGACAGCCTGCTGCAAATGCTGCAAACGAACCATAGCTACATATTCGGTCTGTCGCAGATAGATACCCTGCAACAGTTGTTGGCGGACAAGGAGACACACCTGCACCAAATCATGCAGGTGTTCCACCGGCAGGACAAAGCCGACAGCCTGCTGGTGAACCATCTGCCAGAAGCTGCAAGGCAAGCGACACAGACCCGTACCGTCGTGCAGAAGAAGAAAGGCATAGCCGGATGGTTCGGCGGCAAGGAAACGGTGCAAGTGCCCGCCTCGTCCGACAAGCTCCGCTCGCTGAACGAACAGCTTATCGCCCTGCAAGCGGAGCGGATACGCAACATGGAGAATTACACCGACAGCCTGCGCATCCGCAACAGGGAACTGAACCGCAAACTGTTCGCCCTGCTCGGTAACATCAGCGACCATGCACAAGCCGCCTTCCGGGACAGGGAAGAGCAGATAGCCCAAGCGCACCAACGCTCCACCTCCATCATCACCGGGCTGATCATCGCCGCCATCCTCCTGCTGGTGTTCTCGTACCTGATTATCCAGAAACATCTGAAACGGGATTCGCTGCTCAGGAAAAAGATGGAGGGTGTCATTGACCGGAATAATGAACTGCTGGAAACGCGTAAAAACGTCATACTTACTATCTCGCATGACATACGCGGCCCCCTGAACATCATTTACGGATATGTCGAACTGGCAAAAGATACCCGGGACAGGAAACGCAGGAATCACCATTTGGAAAATATCGAAACGGAGTGCAAACATATCCTGCACCTGCTGAACAATCTGCTGGACGTGTACCGCCTGAACGAGTCCAAGGAAACCTGCAACAATGTACCGTTCAACCTTAATGATCTGTTGGAACGTATTGTGACCGGATTTTCACATATTGCCAATAATAAGGGAATCATATTCCACCATGATTCCCAAAATACGGATGTCGTACTGTGCGGTGACATGGATCGTATCTCTCAAATTATAGACAATCTACTGACGAATGCTGTGAAGTTTACAAACGCCGGTATGATACAGTTCAATGTCCGATATGAAAATGGAATGCTTTATATAGAAATAAAGGATACGGGAATCGGTATGGATCAAGACACCGTTTCGCGTATCTTCCGTCCGTTTGAACGCCTGTCGTCTGAGGCGAATGCCGAAGGTTTCGGGTTGGGCTTGCCCATCACAAAAGGATTGGTCAAACTTTTAGGAGGCAGCATTGATGTGGAAAGTAAAATCGGGCATGGCAGCACATTTCGTGTATCCCTGCCGTTAGCGGTTTCCAATGAGAAAATCAATAGTGAAGCGTCGGCAGTTCCGCAAGACCGTCTGCCATTGCCACAGCGCGTACTTGTTATAGACAATGACACATTACAACTGGAAATAGCCAAGGAAATGCTTGAACGCAACGGAGTATCGTGTACCACCTGTTCCAATGCCAAAGAACTGGTCAATGAGATGCGCAGGCAGGATTACGACTTGCTGCTAAGCGACATACAGATGCCGGAAACCAACGGTTTTGAAATTCTGGCATTGCTTCGCAAATCCAGCATCGGAAATTCACACACAATTCCGATAGTAGCCATGACTGCACGAGGAGAAGGAGAAAAAGAGGCATTCATAAAGGGCGGATTCACGGACTCCATCCACAAGCCGTTTTCCATGAGAGAACTGTTGGATATGGTCTCTTCTGTGGTGTCACGCGATGTGGAAGAGTCACATACACCGGATTTTGCCACGTTCACGGCAGATGTGCTTGATAAAAGAGAACTGCTAAGAACTTTCATTATCCAGTCCGAACAAAATATGGCAGACTTGCAATCGGCAATAAAGACAGGGGACATTGAAAAGCTCCATGACATAGCCCACGAGATAAAGCCCTCGTTGGAGTTGTTACGGGCCGATGCTCCACTGGTAAAACTCCGCACCACGTTAAACGATTCTGCATGCGATATGAATACCGTCAATGAACAGGTGAAGCTGCTGATAGGACACATCTCCGGACTTATAACAGAAGCTGAAAAGGAAATAAAGAAAATGAGCGATGAAACAGAAGGTACTGATAGTTGAAGACAATATAAGTTTGTCACAACGCCAGAAAGACTGGCTTGAACAGGCGGGGTACGATGTAATGACCGCCATGCGTGAACCGGCCGCACGTGCATTGATACGCAAGCATCGGTTCGACTTCATATTGTCCGATGTGCGCTTGCCTGAAGGTGACGGAATATCGCTTTTAGAGTGGCTCACAAAAGAGAAGAAAGACATTCCATTCATAGTGACAACGGAATACGGGTCTATACCGGATGCGGTACGCGCCATCAAGTTGGGGGCAAAAGACTATCTGCCCAAGCCGGTACACCGGGAACACCTGCTTGAACTGGCGGAAGAGATATTCCGTCCGCTCGCGACTGTCCGCACGAAACCGAAAGACCTGTTCAGACGTACCTGCCCTAAAATACTTGAGGTGGAGAGATACGCGAGGATAGTAGCCCCGTCGGATATGTCGGTGCTGATACTCGGTGCCAACGGTACCGGCAAGGAGTCCGTGGCACAGGGCATTCACGCGAACAGCGGACGTGACGGCAAGTTTGTAGCGGTCAATTGCGGAGCGTTGCCACGCGAACTTGCGGCATCCCTCCTGTTCGGACACGAGAAAGGCGCCTTCACCGGTGCGGATACGGCAAAGAACGGATATTTCGACATGGCAAAAGGCGGTACGCTCTTCCTGGATGAAATCGGCACGATGCCTATTGACATACAGTCCATGCTCCTTAGAGTGTTGCAGGAGAATACCTATACCCCTATCGGCAGCGACAGGGAGCGGATGGCAGACGTGCGGATTGTGGCGGCAACGAATGAAAATCTGGAACGGGCCATCAAGGAAGGACGATTCCGGGAAGACCTGTACCACCGTCTGGCAGAGATGGAAATCAGGATGCCATCTTTGGCCGAGTGTGCTGATGACATTTTGCCTTTGGCGGAATTTTTCCGTGAACGGTTTTCCAAAGAACTTAAGAAAGAGACAAAAGGCTTTTCAAAAGATGCCATATACCGACTTCGTTCTTATCGTTGGCCGGGCAATGTCAGGGAATTGCAGAACCGGATCAAACGGGCGGTGTTGCTTACGGAAACCCCTGTATTGGAGTTGCCGGACTTGAACGCAGACAGTCAGACTGATATTCGGATTACGGAGAAAACTCCGGACATATTGCCTTTGAAAGACGAAAACAGCGAGAGGGAAGCCATTGCAAATGCCCTTCAAGCGTGCAACGGGCATCGTGAACAGACCGCACGATTGTTGAATGTAAACTCTTCAACACTGTACCGGAAGATGAAGAAATACGGGATAAGATAATCCCCGATATTCTATCTATTTCCGGCAACAGTGTTGACACAGAATATATTGAAATGATTTTTCAATCCGACTGAAATTTTGTAAATTTGCAAAAGATTTGGCAGGGTATAGCCTTGCCGGTCTGAAACATAGAAGAAAACCGGTGGAGGGAAAACCCCTCTGCTGATTATATAACATAAGAGCGCAAGCTTCTCGGACAGAAATCTGGTAAATTGACGTTAAAGGAGAATGATTGCGTAATGCTTATGCTATGCTCTGTCATAGCGTGGTGTTGCGTGTTCTCCTTTAGGCTTTACCAGAGCCTCTGTCTGAGTGCGTGGCTACCACGCTTCTTTTTTTAGACGGACAGGTATGGCTAGAATACAAATCATAACGGCAGTGACATTGGACGGTTATCTTCCCGACCCGAATGAAGAGTTGTTGCAATGGGTGAAGACGGACAGCCAAGGTTTCCCGTTCTGGCACGAGAGGAGTACCTTCACGCTGTTTCCCGGCTATCCCATGCTGGACTTGATTTGTGAAAAGGACGAGAAACCGGACTCCTTTACCTTTACCTCAGAAATATCCGACCCAAAGAGCCTTGACTTGCTACACGGGCTTTCCATCTACCACCTCATTGACGAAATCATCATCTACATTCTTCCTCTGACAACAGGCAACGGTACGGACTGCCTGCATCGACTTCCGGTCAATCGTTGGAAACTTTACAGGACAGTTGCTTTCAAAAACGGGATTGTCCGTCTCATTTATCGCAAATCCTCGCGATAGTCCATTGCATCCTGCAAGGAAATCTTGCAATTTGCAAGATTCGCCATTTATTCATTTTTACAGCCTCAGATTTTTATTTCACTGATATACAATGTTATATCAGTTCCTCTTGGTGTCTATCGGTGTCATTGGTACGCTGTTGGCCTTATAATATGATATAACCTGTTGCGCAACAAGGTGTAAGCAAACGATAAGTTACACTTAAAACAGATTACTCATGTTACAGATAAACAGCGAGATGTTCGCCCAAATCATGGAACGGTTCGACAGGATAGAGCGGGCATTGGAGCGTATGAACAAGCTGAAGGAATGCCTGGACGGCGACACGCTCTTGGACAACTACGACCTGTGCCGGCTGCTCGGCATCACCAAACGCACGCTGGCGCGTTACCGCCAGAAGAAGCTCGTGACCTATTACATGATTGACGGGAGAACCTACTACAAGGCATCCGAAGTGGAGGCGTTCCTCAACCAAAAGGGCAAGTCATTGCCGGCGAGGTTCAGACATCAGCCAAATGTTTAATTAAAATGAAGCAAGGATTATGGAAATAATATGTGTTGACAAACAGACTTTTGAAGAATTGCGTGTCCGGTTCTGTGATTTTGAGGAACGGATGACGCGGGTATGCCGTCCGGCCGAGGACCTCGGCTTGAAAAACTGGCTGGATAATCAGGAGGTGTGCGATGTGCTTCGCATCAACAAGAAGACACTACAGGTATATCGCAACAAAGGGATATTGCCTTTCAGCCGTATCAAGAACAAGCTGTTCTACAAGCCTGAAGACGTACAGAGATTGTTGGATTTGAATTATCACCCTTTAATAAAAAGCAGATTATGAGCTATCATTTCTTGGACGACAAAGACCCTCGGATCGACGTGATGTTTCAAGGGCTGGAAAAAATGGAGAAGATGCTCTCCGTGATTGAGAAGATGCCGAAATCCCTCTTTAACGGTGAGCGCTTCCTCACTGACGAGGAACTCTCCAAAGTCCTGCGGGTAAGCAGGCGCACATTGCAGGAGTACCGGACATTCGGGGTGGTTCCTTATTACATGGTGCAGGGCAAGACTCTGTATAAGGAATCGGATATTCTGAAGATACTGGAGGATTCCTACAAGCGTTGCCGGGAAGAACAACGATGGGTATAGCATCGTTCACTAAAAGAGACGGAGAAATGATTTCCTTTTTACAAAGGGCATTTCTCCGTTTTTATTTTATGCCATTTCAGACTTTCTTCCCCGTTTTTTCTTGACGATGAAATCTTCTTCGCAAAGCTGTATCTGTTTTCCGAAACCTGTGGACTTTAGCCGTTTCATATCCTCGTCCACTTTGGTGTCCGTTACTTGGGCATACAGCTGGGTGGTGGAAATGGAGTTGTGTCCCATCATGCGGCTGACCGTCTCTATCGGCACACCGAGCGAGAGGGTGATGTGGGTCCCGAAATTATGCCTGGCCTGATGGTAGGTCAAATCAAAGCCATATACCTGTCCCAGCTCTCGTGTCAATGTTATAAAATATCCACGATTGTAAACATTGAATACCTTGTCCCCGGTTCTTTGGCTACGATATTTCTCGATGATTTGAAGGGGAATATCCAACAGGCGGACAGACGAAAGCGTATCCGTCTTTTGCCTGTGGATGTGAATCCACCATGTGCCGTCCTCAGCCTGCGTGACATCATTGACCGACAGTTTTTTCAAGTCCGCATACGCCAATCCGGTAAATGTCGAGAAAATGAACATATCCCTTACGAATTGCAGTTGAGGCTTCTCCACCGGGGTGGTCATCAGTGTCTTCAAGTCCTCCAATTTCATGTGCCGGCTTTTTCTTTTTGGCAGTTCGGGATGCAGGCGGCAGTAAGGGTCACGGCGCAATGTCCCCTGGCTGACCGCCCGCATTGTCAGCTTCTTCAGGCGGTACAGGTGTTCATGTACGGTCTTGGGTTTTTGGTTGCGGTTCGTGCGCAGGAACAACTCGAAGTCGTCATAAAACGCACGGTCAAGGCTTCTCAATGTCACGTCCTCCACGCCTTTCTTCTCCTGAACAAAAGCGGAAAGGTGCTTGTAGGAACGCTTGTAGGAGTCGTATGTTTCCTGTATGCGGTCTATCCCGATACGCTTCTTGAACTCCTCGTTATGCTCCCTGAACAAGGCAAGCAGGGTAAGTGGTTTCTGCCCGATGCCTTTGACTGCATTCTTGACAAGTTCCGCTGTAATGAACCCCAGACTGTTCTTTATCCTGTCGTAATGTCCGGTTATCTCGTCTGTCAGGTCATCTATGGCGCGGTTCACCGTAACTGCATTTTCACTCCGTCCGTCGGCGCGTCCTTTGTCGGGATTCCAAATAGAGGGATTGACGGATACTTTGGTTCCTATCTGTGCCCATTCGGCATCGATGCTTACCTTGCACAATAACTGGCACATTCCGTCCTTGCGGACTTTCGTGCGGTTTATATAGAACAATACGGCAAATGTACTACGCCGCTTGATATTCTGGTTTTCTATATTCTTTTCCATGTTCTTGTTTTTTTAAGAGGTAATCAAATCACGACGGAAAAACGTTCCGATATTTTCCGGTTCAAAGTCCTTGTGTCGGAATCAATCTTGTCATCGGTCACTTTCGCGTAAATACGTGTGGTTTCAATCCGGCTATGTCCGAGCATTTTGCTGACGGTTTCAAGAGGAACCCCATGCGAAAGGGTGATTTCCGTGGCGTAGGTGTGCCTGGCCACGTGAAATACCAGCGGACGGTTGATGTTGCAAATCCGGGCAATCTCTTTCAGGTAGAGATTCATGTTGGAATTACAATACATCGGTAGCAGCCTGTTATCAGAAACGGCATCACTGTACTTTTTCAGAATCTGTAACGGCAAGTCCAACAAGGGGATTTCAAATTCTATCTTGGTCTTCTGGCGGGCACTTTTAATCCACCATGTGCCGTCTTCCGCAAGCGACAGGTTTTCTTTTGTCAGCGAGCGCATATCCCTGTATGAAATGCCGGTGAAGCAGGAAAACAGGAACATGTCACGGACAAGGTAAAGTGTCTGCCTATGGAGCGGAGTGGTCATAAGCCGTTGCAGCTCTTCATCGGTAAGATACTTCTGCACCGCTTTCGGACGAACCGGCTCGTAACCCATGAACGGATAAACGGTAATGATACCGTCAGCGATAGCCTCACCCACGATGGTTTTCAGTTGGACGGTCAGGTTGATGACGGTTCCGGGAGCGAGATTGCGTTCGGTACGAAGGTACAGGTCGTATTTGTCGATGAAGGAGCGGTCCAATGCCGAGAAAGGAATATCCGTTAGCCTGTATTTTTCTTGCAGAAACTTCTCAATGTGCCTATAGGCATTGCGGTATGCCTGCAAACTTTTGGCTGTGCGGTTGACTCCAACTCGCTTTTCAAAGTTGTTGATGAATTGCCTGAAATAGCTCAACAGTGTTTTCTGCCCGCTTGCCATTCCAAGCAAAATGCTTTTCACTTCCTCAGCGGTCACACCGTCACGGACGGCAGACTGCTCGTTATAGATACTCAACGCCACCGCACGGATCTCATCCAGCCGGTTGTTGATTTCCTTTGCCGTCACACTCTTGCCAGACGCACGCCCCGAAGTCCATCGGGATTGCGGCACTTTCATCTTCACGCTGAATGCCGCTTCAGAGTATTTTCCGATGTTCAACTTAGCCATTACCGGACATTCGCCATTGGCATCCGCCTCGCTCTTTTTCAGGTAGAACGACACCTTTACATTTGCCTGATTCATAACCTATTCCTTTGTTTGCAAAATTATTATATAGCGAGCAAATGAATGGCATGAAAAATATAGCGGAATATAGAAAAAGCCCCCTTGACTTCCAATCTGAGACTGTATTTTTTCCTGATACGGAAAATTTTGACTAACTTTGCATTAGCAAAAAACAGACAGAACAGCGTTCTTGCGGTGGTGAACAGGGGTAGAAAAACAGTTTTGGAAGTAAATTTCATACCTATTTTCAATCCCGAAAAGGCAACGGATAAGTAGCGATTTGTTTGCCTAACTCCCCAAAAACAGGTCAAAAACCTCAAATGGAAGAATGTGGAACAAAACGACTTATCCCTTTCTCGTCCAAGCACTTTGCATTATTCCTCTGAAATCCATCCGTATGTGAGCGAGTTTGCGTATCTTTGTTTGTATGGAAAAATTTGAAGTAAACATATTGGGATGCGGGTCTGCCCTGCCGACTACACGACACATGGCAACCTCACAAGTAGTGAACATCCGGGAAAAACTATTCATGATAGATTGTGGAGAAGGTGCACAGGTACAATTACGGCGTTCACGACTAAAGTTCAGCCGCCTGAACCATATATTCATTTCACATCTGCACGGAGACCATTGCTTTGGTCTGATGGGACTTATATCGACATTCGGCATGCTGGAACGCACAGCCGACTTACATATTTACTGCCATCCCGAACTGGAAAGACTGCTCACCCCACACATTGACTTTTTTTGCAAAGGCATGCCCTATAACGTCATCTTTCATACTTTCAACCCGAAAGAACAGCAAATTATATACGACGACCGTTCTGTCACGGTAGAAACCATTCCTCTACGACACCGATTGCCGACGTGCGGCTTCCTTTTTCGCGAAAAGCCTACACCCAATCATATAAAGCGTGATATGATAGACTTTTACAAAATCCCGATATGCATGATTAATCGCATAAAGAATGGAGAAGATTATACCACAGAAGAAGGAACAGTCATTCCCAACGAACGCCTGACCATTCCTTCCGATCCTCCCCGTTCGTACGCATACTGCTCGGATACCTCCTATCTGCCACGCATTACCGAACAGATAAAAGGCGTAAATCTTCTGTTCCACGAGGCTACTTTCGCCAATACGGAAGCAGCTCGTGCCCGCCAGACTATGCACTCCACTGCCGGACAGGCGGCAACCATTGCCCGCGATGCAGAAGTAAAACGGCTGGTTATCGGACATTTTTCGGCCAGATACGAAGACGAAGGGCCTTTGCTACAGGAAGCCCAAGCCATCTTTCCCAATACAATATTGGCACAAGAAAACATGAATATCACTTTGTAAAAGAAAGAAGTTAATAAAACTCAACCGACTTAAACCCTGTGGCAACATACCAATCTAAAAATAACGGAAACAAAGAAGTTAAAAGAATATGAATACATACAACGAGGAAGATGTAATCGACCGACTACAATATCCGGAAACGCAGCGCGAGGCTTTTGGAGAAGTAGTTAAAGCCTACAGCGAACAACTGTACTGGCAAATCAGGCGAATGGTCCTCTCACACGACGATGCAAACGATTTACTGCAAAATACTTTCATCAAGGCATGGAGTAACCTGAATTATTTCAGGGGAGAAGCCAAGCTTTCTACCTGGCTATACCGTATTGCTCTGAACGAAAGTCTGAATTTCCTGAACAAACAACGCGCACAGAATCAACTTTCCATCGACGATGCAGAAGCAGTTGCACTGAACAAGCTGGAAAGTGACCCTTACTTTGACGGCGACCAGACACAACTATTGTTCGAGAAGGCTATTCAAACCCTACCCGAAAAACAACGTATGGTCTTCAACCTGAAGTACTTTCAGGAAATGAAATATGAAGAGATATCCGAAATTCTGGGAACCAGCGTAGGAGCCCTCAAGGCTTCATACCATCATGCCGTAAAAAAAATAGAAGAATTTTTAAGCCAAAACGATTAAACCTTATGGACAAACAGCTATCTAAGAAAATAAAGGAGGATAACATACTATGAAGGAAGATAAAGATTTACTAAGCAAATATGGAAGAAAGAACCCTTTCACCGTTCCCGAAGGATATTTTCAGGACTTCAACGAAAGGCTGATGGAGCAACTTCCTGAAAAAGAAGTTATGCCCGAACCCGAAATCAAAATATGGGATCGCATTAAACCGTGGATATACATGGCTGCCATGTTCGTAGGATTAATGTTTACCGTCCGTGCCTTTATGGGAGGACAACAACACACTCAGAATGCAGAAACTGAAATAGGAGGCTATACCGAAATACCCGATGAATACATCGATCCGATCGTAAACCAAACAATGATGGACGATTATGAGCTATATCGCTATCTGACTGATGCCGAAACTAATATTTACAATTAAAATAAGCTGAACTGAGATGAAAAAACTATTTTATATACTTGCCCTACTCATTGGCTTTTGCGGCAGCTTGCAAGCACAAAAGGCCCAATTGAGCAAAGAAGAATTCCGCAAGGTACAAGAAAAGTTCATTACCGAAAAAGCAAACCTTACAGCCAAAGAAGCAAAACAATTCTTCCCGCTCTATTTCGAGTTGCAGGACAAGAAAACATCCCTCAACAAAGAAGCCTGGCATAAAATCAGAAAAGGGAAACAAGAAAACGTAAGTGAAGAAGAATACAACGAAATCGTAGAAGATATAGTACAGACACGAATCCAAATCGACCAGCTCGACTTAGATTACGTCCGGAAATACAAGAAATTCCTCACTGCCAAGAAAATCTATGAAATACAACGGGCAGAAATGAAATTCCATAGAGAACTCCTCAAGCCCAAGAAGAAAAAATAAACCAAATGAAAAGACCGGATTCAGGCATTATATCGTGCCCCAATCCGGTCTTTCCATTTCATTCAGCAACAAATTCCTTCGTTACAGTCCTTTTTGCTTGGCTTCGTTCCATAGAGCATCCATTTCTTCCAGCGACATATCGTGCAGATTTTTCCCCTGCTTAATTGTATGCTCCTCCAGATAATTGAAACGACGGATAAACTTCTGGTTTGTATGCTCCAGCGCATTATCCGGATTAATCTTATACAAACGAGCCGCATTGATCAGGCTGAACATCACATCTCCAAATTCGGCTTCTGCTTTCTCCTTATCCATGGTAGCCACCTCAGCCTCAAACTCACCGATTTCTTCCTTTACCTTGCTCCACACCTGTTCACGTTCTTCCCAGTCGAAACCAACATTACGAGCCTTATCCTGTATACGATAAGCCTTGATCAGTGAAGGAAGCGCATCAGGCACCCCACTCAGTACCGACTTGTTTCCATCTTTTTCCTTCAGCTTTATCTGTTCCCAGTTCTCCGATACCTGCTCAGCCGTATCAGCCTTGACCTCACCAAACACATGAGGATGACGGAATATCAGCTTATCACAAAGTTTATCGCATACATCTTTTATATCGAATGCACCGGTTTCACTGCCAATTTTAGCATAAAACACCACATGCAACAGTACATCCCCCAGCTCCTTGCAGATATTTTTCTGGTCATTCTTCATCAAGGCATCACACAGCTCGTACACTTCTTCTATCGTATTGGGGCGCAAACTTTCGTTGGTCTGTTTCCTGTCCCACGGGCATTTTACTCGTAACTCGTCAAGCACGTCAAGCAACCGCCCGAATGCTTCCATCTGTTCTTTTCTTGTATACATATACAGTTTTTCTATTTTTAGCAGACAAAATTACAAATAAATTGGATTTTCTCACAAAAAATACTATTTTTGTAATAGATTGATAAGAAATATATTTTCAAGTCGACCCTTAATTAACCAACAAAAAATACACAATTATGAATACACAAAGCATTGCAGAATGTGCAAAAGCAGTATGGCGTCTGCTGCACGGAGATAACAGAAAATGGGAGTATCAGGAACTGAAAAAAGCAACCGGACTACGTGACAGGGATTTGAATGCCGCTATCGGCTGGCTGGCCTGTGAAGGAAAAATCCAGTTTGACGAAAGTATGCAAGGACAACATACTGCATTATATATCGAATTGAGCTATTATATCGGATAGCACAAAAAAAATGCGTTGTAACCCCGGTCCTATTTTCTCCGGGCGTTTCAACGCATTTTTAGAAACTTCAAGATCTTACTTATTTCAACTTGATAAATAATTCGCCTTCAACTTCGCTTGTTTCAATCTTGTCTTCTCTCAATAACCAACCCAATCCGAGGAACAAATCTTTATCCGCTCTCAGTTTAGCGGCTTTCTTAAGTCCCTTCTGAGTCATTCCTTCATTTCCATTTAGTGCTTCCCAGATTTGTCCGGCGATAGCACCTGCTTTTTCTTGTAACATAGTTCTCTACTTTAAAAACTGTAATATTTTGACTTCTCCAACCTGAGAAGTGTTTGTGTGCATTGCAATGCAAATTTAACGAAAAAAAGCGTGAGGCGTTTTTTTTATGGAAAAATATTTTGAATTCGACCTTTTTTTATTCAAAAAAAACTATTTCTGCATCAAACATATGACATTTTATCTGAAAATATAGATATTACGTCGGCAGAAAAATGCACAGACTCCCTGAAAAAGCCATCATTTTTTGTACAAAAAAAATAAGTTTTTGTACAAAAAATAAAAAAACATCTCGACAAATTACCCCGATTGCCGGCAGAGAAAAAAAGAAAGCTCTTCACTTCTTTCACCCAACACGAGCCTGCACAAGGCTAATGGTGAAAGGAGCGAAGAGCCACAACAGCGTAAAATCCGCTTAAAGTTTGCCTTCTTTTTCCAGAAAGTCGCCAAACAGACGGGCTGCCGTTTCTACCATCCGGGCACACGGACGCTTGGCATAATACTGTGCCGTACGTGCTTCGGGAGTAGAAACAACCGGTTCTTTCTTCGAAAGTCCCAGCAGATCGGCACAACGCAGGGCACCTGTTTCCTGACGGAACTTCTCGGCCAGCTCCTGTACCAGCGCATAATTGGCAGCTTTACCTTCACGGTCTGCCCCTTCGAGAGCACAACGTTCCAGTCCGGCCAGCAGAAACATTCCACATGCAGCTCCACACGTTTCGCGCATCCGGCCAATTCCACCACCAAACGAAGCAGCCATGTGTAAGGCCTGCTCGTGAGTAAATCCATACAAATCGGCATACGCAGCGACCACCGACTGCGAACAGTTATACCCTTCTTTAAAGAAAGCTACGGCTTTCTGTATACGTTCTTCTTTTGTCATATATCAAGTACATTATTAATAGTATTTCCTTCCATCCATGCTTTCAGGTTCTCCACCGCCTGATTCATCAACCGCGTACGCGACTCACGGGTTGCCCACGCTATATGAGGAGTAATAAAGCAGTTCTTCAACTTCAGCAACGGATTGCCTGTAGAAGGCGGTTCCGAGGAAAGCACATCCAGTCCGGCTCCCAGCAGTTTGCCGCTCAACAAAGCCCGCTCCAATGCTTTTTCATCTATCAGTCCGCCACGGCTTGTATTAATCAGAATAGCTCCCTGCTTCATCAGCGAAAGACGAAACGAATTGACCATTTCTTTATTCTCCGAAGTCAGCGGACAATGCAAACTTACTACATCACTCAACGAAAACAGCTCGTTCAGCGTCACTTTCTGATACTTTTTCGGGAGCGCCTTCTTCGACTTGCTGGTAAACACCAGAATATCCATTCCCAATGCCTCGGCTATCCGTGCCGTAGCCTGTCCCGTATTTCCAAAGCCAACAATACCCATTTTCTTTCCCGCCAGTTCAACCAGCGGAGTATTCCAGTAACAAAAATCCGACTGCGCACTCCATACTCCGTTCTGAACCTCGTTGGCATAATGTGCCACCTGCTGCGTAATATTCAAAAGATGAGCAATCGCCATCTGGGCAACCGAAAGCGTACTGTAAGCCGGAATATTCGTTACCACAATTTCCTGCTGACGCGCCACATCCAGATCGACTACATTATATCCGGTTGCCAAGATTCCTATATACTTTAACTTAGGCAACTGCTTCAAAATAAATCCATTCAGCACCGTCTTGTTGGTCAGCACCACGTCAGCATCCTCAGCCCGACGCACGACCTCTAACTGTGAAGTACGGTCGTGTACCACAACTTCTCCCAGTTCCTCCAGTTCTTCCCATCTTCTTTCACCCGGATTCAGTGTATAAGCATCCAATACAACTATCTTCATATGCATCACATTCTTGTTTATTCTTTAAACCGATCGCCCCATAACTGTATCATCCGCTCTTTCAGTTTTGCTTCCGAAGCATTTTCCTGTGCATGCCAGAGGCGTTGCTGCTGCACTTCATCGGGTAAAAACTGCTGCCGTACAAAGTTACCTTTATAAGCATGAGCATACTTATAGTCCTTGCCATATCCCAATTGCTTCATCAGCTTGGTCGGTGCATTGCGCAAGTGCAGCGGAACCGGAAGGTTTCCTGTCTGCTGTACCAGCTCGAGTGCAGAATTGATTCCTGCATATGCCGAATTACTTTTCGGACTCGTAGCCAAGTAAACCGTAGCCTCAGCCAGCGGAATACGGCCTTCGGGCCATCCTATCTTCATCACGGCATCGAAGGCAGCATTTGCCAGAAGCAGTGCATTGGGATTGGCCAATCCGATATCTTCCGAAGCAGAAATGACCAGACGCCGGGCAATGAAAGCAGGGTCTTCCCCACCTTCTACCATACGCGCCAGCCAATACAACGCCCCGTCCGGATCGCTTCCCCGGATAGACTTGATAAAAGCAGAAATAATATCATAGTGCATTTCCCCGTCCTTGTCGTAAGCCAGCGGATTCTGCTGCAAGCGCTCCACTACTTTCTCATCAGTAATGACTACCGGAACCGCATCATCTGCTTCTACCACCAGCTCCAATATATTGAGCAGTTTTCGGGCATCTCCTCCCGAATAACGCAGCATGGCATCCGTTTCACGCAATTCCACCTGCTTCTCCTTCAATATAGCATCTGTAGTTATCGCATGATGCAGCAATTCGAGCAAGTCATCCTTTTCAAGCGACTTCAACACATAAAGCTGGCAGCGTGAAAGCAGCGGACGGATGACTTCGAACGAAGGATTCTCGGTGGTTGCTCCTATCAGGGTAACCACTCCCGTTTCAACAGCTCCCAGCAATGAATCCTGCTGCGACTTGCTGAACCGGTGTATTTCATCAATGAAAAGAATCGGACTCTGCTGCGAGAAGAAACGGTTACTCTTTGCCTTGTCGATTACATCGCGCACATCCTTCACTCCCGATGTCACAGCACTCAATGTATAAAAAGGAGTTTCCAGGCGATTGGCAATAATCTTTGCCAGCGTAGTCTTCCCTACGCCCGGAGGCCCCCACAATATAAAAGAAGATATGCGGCCGGAGTCAATCATCCGTCTCAACACCGCTCCTTCTCCTACCAGATGTTTTTGCCCTATGTAGTCGTCCAGTGTTTTCGGACGCATACGTTCAGCCAACGGTTGAGCCATAATATTCTATTTTTTGGAAGTTCTTGTTTATTGTATCTTGCATTATGTTGAGAAAAGTTTTCAAAAATAATGAAACTCGTCCAAATACGTATGGATTTAGAAAGAATATTCACCGACACTTCGAGTTATCGGATAGAAACGCCCCCAAAATCCCTCTGTCGTCTTCACACAAAAATTCAAGGATTTTTTTATTTCTTATATAAAAAAGCTGAACGGAACCAGCCCCAATGGAATAGCAGTAAAAGAAATCTTCGCTTAAAAGCTCACAAAAAGGCAATAAAAAAAGCCTCTTTTCACAAAGAAGCTTTTTTAAGTTTTCAATAGGTATTAGTTTTTTTTAAGGTAAAAAGATTGTTTTCAGGATAACGCTACAAAGATGCGGGCTTTTTTTGAACTAAACAAATAAAAAACTATGTCTTAAAACATGTTTAGCGTTTTTCTTTGCTAACATTCTGTCAAGTCCTCATTCTTTAATAGTATTACAAAGATAAGAAATATTTCTTAAAACAGAACGACAACAAGAGTTTTTCTACATTTTGTATACAATATTATTATTCAGTACTTTTTACAAATTATCTGAAATTTCTTGTAAAACAGATTTTGTCAGTACTTTTTCACGTTTCCAAGCTCTTATAGTCTGTTGGTTTACACGCAGAACAGTCTGTGATTTTTTTCCCTGCATACAGCATCTTTTTTTGAATAGTCACTCTATCCCCTCTCGCCCCCTACAGAAGTTATTTTATAATTTAACCGTTAGTATCATCTTCCTTTTATAGGTAGTTCAGGAAAGAATCATTATTTTTGCAAACAAAAGTGTAAAACGAAAACGCTATGACAGAAATGAAAGTAACGGAAAGTTCTGAAAAGAAAAGTCTGAACTTTATTGAGCAAATTGTAGAAAAAGATTTAAAGGAGGGAAAAAACGGAGGAAGAATACAAACCCGCTTCCCGCCTGAACCAAACGGATATTTACACATTGGCCATGCTAAGGCCATCTGCATGGACTTCGGTATCGCCCAGAAATATGGAGGTGTATGCAATCTGCGCTTCGATGATACCAACCCTACCAAAGAAGATGTAGAATATGTAGAAGCCATAAAAGAAGACATACAGTGGCTGGGCTACCAGTGGGGACACGAATATTATGCTTCCGATTACTTCCAGCAGTTGTGGGACTTTGCTATTCGCCTCATCAAAGAAGGAAAGGCGTATGTTGACGAACAGACTTCGGAAGAAATTGCTGCCCAAAAAGGTACTCCTACACAGCCCGGAGTAGAAAGCCCATACCGTAACCGCCCGATAGAAGAAAGCCTTGCCTTGTTCGAAAAAATGAACAACGGTGAAATAGAAGAAGGTAAAATGGTACTTCGCGCCAAAATCGATATGGCAAATCCGAACATGCACTTCCGCGACCCGATTATTTACCGTGTTGTCAAAACGCCTCATCACCGTACAGGAGATAAATGGAAAGCATATCCGATGTATGACTTTGCACACGGACAGAGCGACTTCTTCGAAGGCGTAACACATTCATTATGTACACTGGAATTTGTAGTACATCGCCCGCTGTACGATTTGTTCGTCGACTGGGTAAAAGACGGAAAAGACCTCGATGACAACCGCCCTCATCAGTATGAATTCAACAAGCTGAACCTCAGCTATACCTTGATGAGTAAACGTAACCTGCTGATTCTGGTAAAAGAAGGACTGGTAAACGGCTGGGACGATCCTCGTATGCCGACTATCTGCGCTTTCCGCCGCAGAGGATATTCTCCCGAGTCAATCCGTAAGTTTATCGATAAAATCGGTTATACTACTTACGATGCTCTGAATGACTTCGCATTACTGGAAAGTGCTGTCCGTGAAGACCTGAACGCACGTTCTACACGTGTTTCGGCCGTTCTGAATCCGGTAAAACTGATTCTTACCAATTATCCGGAAGATAAAGTAGAAGAAATGGAAGCTATCAACAATCCGGAAGACCCGAACTCTCCTACTCATACTATCGAATTCAGTCGCGAGCTGTGGATGGAGCGTGACGACTTTATGGAAGACGCTCCAAAGAAATTCTTCCGCATGACTCCGGGACAGGAAGTCCGCTTGAAGAATGCATATATCGTGAAATGTACAGGATGCAAGAAAGACGAAAACGGAAATGTTGTAGAAGTATACGCTGAATACGATCCGAATACCAAGAGCGGAATGCCGGAAGCTAACCGCAAAGTAAAAGGTACATTGCACTGGGTAAGCTGCAATCATTGCCTGAAAGCAGAAGTACGCTTGTACGACCGCTTGTGGAAGGTTGAAAATCCGCGCGATGAAATGGCTGCTATCCGTGAAGCAAAGAACTGCTCGGCACTGGAAGCGATGAAAGAAATGATCAATCCAGATTCACTGAAAGTACTGAAGGATTGCTATGTAGAAAAATTCCTTGCAGATGCCAAACCGCTCGATTACTTGCAGTTCCAACGTATCGGATACTTCAATGTCGATAAAGATTCAACTCCAGAACATTTGGTATTCAACCGTACCGTATCACTGAAAGATACCTGGAGCAAAATCAATAAATAAGCATTTATACCGGCTGGTATAAAAAGTAAGAAACACAGATTGCGCAAAAACTGTACACATACCCAAATGGGAACATGAATTTGCGTAATCTGCGTTTTTATTTATATCTCTTTAAAAAACCATCAAATTATGAAGGACGACTTGTCTTCAATCTTTCATAAACCGGAGTTCAAGCAACTGCTGGCTAAATATTCGGATATGATAAACAATCATACCACTATTTATCTGGAACCGGATGAAATTACCTTATTGGCTGAATTCTATGCCAGTATGGGAAATATCAGAGCATCCGAAGAGGTGGTAAACTACGGCCTGTCACTTCATCCCGACAACCTGGACATATTGATATTCAAATGCCATAATCTGATAGTCAAGGGATATACTACCGAAGCACAGGAAGTACTGAATTCTATAACAGACCAAAGCGATTATGAAGTAAGATTGCTGCAGGCTGAACTTTATCTGGCACAAAAGCGAAATCAGGAAGCTGATGAATTATTGAACCAGCTTTATCAGGATGAGAAGGATATAGACACCATGCTCGATATCGCTCACTTGTACATGGATGAGCATCAAAAGAAAAATGCTTACTTCTGGCTGCAAAAGGCCGTCAGCGAAGCCCCCGACAATCTGGGAGTATTGGAAGAACTGGCGTCTTATCATTTCAGCTTTGGCAATCCGGAAGAAGCAGCCAACTTATACAATCGCCTGCTCGACGAAGCTCCTTATACCATCGATTTCTGGCATAACCTGATACGATGCTATCTGCGCATGTATAAACCGGAAAAGGCAATGGAGGCTATTGATTTTGCCATGGCTATAGACGATACCAACCTGATTACATGGGAGCTGAAAAGTAATGCCTTACTGCTGGAAAACGAAATAGAACAGGCCTTGGACTGTCTTTTTTATATAGAAAAATATACAACAGAGAAACCGTATATTCAGAATATAATTATGTCGATATATTTTATCACACAAAATTATCAGAAAGTGCTGGAGTATGCCGACAAAATTACGGTAAGCAATAATCTGACTGATTTTGAGATGGCTTCTCTGTATCATAAAAAAGGGTACTCGCATCTGCAACTCGGCAATGTTCAGGCTTGCGAAGAAGATATAGAACAAGGACTGGCATACGATAACCACAACAGTGATTTATATCTGCTAAGGGGAGAACTACAACTGACTAAAGGCAAACCAGAAGATGCTCAGCAGGCTTTTCATTACGGTCGGCTGTTTGCCGAAAACGAAGCAGAAGCAATTTCTTATGCAGGAAATGCTTATTTCCGCTATGAATACTGGCAGCAGGCGCTAAGCTGCTTCAAGGAACAAGAAAAACTTGCCCCTGAAACAATGCATGGCAATTATTATCTGACAGCCTACTGTTATTATCGGAGCGGACAGGATGAAGATATGCTGACTTATCTGGTACGAGGGGCTATCTTCTCTCCAGAATCGCTGAAAAAAGAGGAACAGGAAAATACACCGTTCCACAATGACACACATTTTCTTGAACAGGCAAAAGCTGTTTTCATGAAAATAGAAAATGGGGAAATCAATCCCATGAAATATCTCCAAGATTAAGAAGAAATGAAAACTGAAAGCAAAAACTAAGTTTTCCTGACAATTATTTGGATTTTATATTTAAACAGTTTATATTTGCCACAAATAAAGAAAACAAAACCTAATATGAATAATAATCTGACTATCCGCCACCATCATGCACCTGACGTAAACATACGGTAGGCTGATGTGTCGTACAGTTACAGAAATATAAAGGCTTGCCGTATTACGGTAAGCCTTTTTTTATTCGATAATTTAAAATTGATAGAATATGCTTAGAATTGCCGTACAATCAAAAGGCCGTCTGTTTGAAGATACAATGGCCTTGTTTGCTGAAGCAGATATTAAACTTTCTACTTCCAAACGTACCTTACTTACACAGTCGTCTAACTTTCCGATTGAGGTTCTTTTCCTGCGCGATGACGATATTCCCCAAAGCGTAGCAAGCGGAGTTGCCGATTTAGGCATCGTAGGCGAAAACGAGTTTGTCGAACGCGCCGAGAAAGCCGATCTCATCTATCGCTTAGGATTCAGTAAATGCAGATTATCGCTGGCGATACATAAAGAAGAAGAATATAGTGGTCCATCATGGTTCAATGGTAAAAAAATTGCGACATCCTATCCGGGCATCCTGCAAAACTACCTGAAAGAACAAGGTATAAAGTCGGATATCCACGTCATTACCGGATCAGTAGAAATTGCTCCCGGCATAGGACTTTCGGATGCGATATTCGATATTGTAAGTTCCGGTTCCACTCTGATAAGCAACAACTTGAAAGAGGTGGAAGTTGTCATGAAAAGTGAAGCATTGCTGATAGGTAATCCCAACCTGACACCAGAGAAAAAAGAGATATTAAATGAGTTTCTGTTCCGGATAGAAGCTGTCAAAGCTGCTGAAGATAAAAAATATGTACTGATGAATGCCCCAACCGATAAGGTTAAGGAAATCACTGCTGTTCTGCCAGGTATAAAAAGCCCAACTATCATGCCACTTGCTACAGAAGGATGGAGCAGTGTACATACTGTAATAGACCAGGAATGTTTCTGGGAAATTATTGGCAAACTGAAAGCCCTGGGAGCACAAGGCATTCTGGTACTGCCCATCGAAAAAATGATTTTATAATTCAATGAATTCTTAAAACGCACAAAGCTATGAATATCATACGTTATCCTGAACGCCGGGAATGGAACTCTCTCCTGAAACGCTCTGCACTGCACACAGAAGATATTCGCGAAACAGTTTGCGATATGCTGAAAAAAATACAGGCAGAAGGCGATCTTGCTGTTATCCGTTTCGAAGAACAGTTTGATAAAGTAAAACTAAGTTCACTGGAAGTAACAGAAAAAGAGTTCGACGATGCAGAAAAAGCAGTCGATAACCAGTTGAAAGAAGCTATTATGCTGGCACTAAATAATATCCGTACGTTTCATGCTGCCCAAAAATTTGAAGGTAAGAAAGTAGAAACACTACCAGGTGTTACCTGCTGGCAAAAAGCCGTTGCCATAGAAAAAGTAGGACTTTACGTTCCGGGTGGTACAGCACCTCTCTTCTCTACAGTACTGATGCTTGCCGCTCCAGCGCAGATAGCCGGATGTAAGGAAATTATACTATGTACTCCTCCCGATCGTGAAGGCAACATTCATCCAGCTATCTTATATGCTGCACGTGCCGCCGGTGTAAAAAAAGTATTCAAGGCCGGTGGAGTACAAGCTATCGGAGCCATGGCATACGGTACCAGCAGCATACCGAAGGTCTATAAAATATTCGGACCAGGCAATCAATTTGTTACGGTTGCCAAACAACAGGTGGCCTTGCGCGATGTAGCTATCGATATGCCAGCCGGACCATCGGAAGTCGCCGTACTTGCCGACGAAACAGCCAATCCGGTATTTGTTGCGTCCGATCTTCTCTCTCAGGCCGAACATGGTGCCGACAGTCAGGCCATGCTGATAACAACCTCTGAAGCATTGATAGACAAAGTAGCCATGGAAGTCGACCGCCAACTGGCAGAACTTCCACGTAAGGCACTTGCCGAAAAATCACTTCAGTCGAGCAAACTTATTCTGGTAAGAGATATGCAGGAAGCAATCGACATGATCAACGAATACGCTCCCGAACACTTGATTATCGAAACCCAAGACTATATGGATATAGCCTGCAAGGTTGTCAATGCCGGATCGGTATTTTTGGGATCATACTCCCCTGAAAGTGCGGGCGACTATGCATCGGGAACCAATCATACGCTGCCAACCAACGGTTATGCAAAAGCTTACAGTGGAGTAAGTCTGGACAGCTTTATCCGCAAGATAACCTTCCAGGAAATAACTCGTGAAGGAATAGCGGTTCTCGGACCAGCTATTCAGGTTATGGCTGCCAATGAGCATCTCGACGCTCATAAGAACGCTGTAACAGTACGACTTAATGAGAAACTTTAACCGACAAGATAGTTATGAAATCGCTGAAAGAACTGACACGACCGAATATATGGGCACTGAAACCCTACTCTTCGGCACGTGATGAATATAGCGGAAAAGAGGCTTCCGTTTTTCTGGATGCCAATGAAAATCCGTATAACACTCCCAATAACCGATATCCTGATCCGCTTCAACGGGAACTGAAGGATATGATCGCATTGATAAAAAAGGTAAATCCTGACCAAATCTTTTTAGGCAATGGAAGTGATGAAGCCATCGATTTAGTATACCGTGCTTTCTGCCGTCCCGGCATCGACAATGTTGTTGCCATCGATCCGACATATGGCATGTACGAAGTATGTGCTGACGTAAACGACGTAGAATACCGGAAAGTATTGCTCGACCATTCTTTTCAGTTTAAAGCCGATGAACTGCTGGCTGCCTCAGACGAAAATACCAAACTGATTTTCCTCTGTTCACCCAATAACCCGACAGGAAATAATCTGTGCCATAAGGAAATTATTACCCTGCTAAATAAGTTTCAGGGACTGGTTATTGTTGATGAAGCTTATATAGACTTTTCCGATGAGCCTTCCCTGATTGGGAAACTGAAAGAATATCCTAATTTGATTGTGTTTCAAACATTCTCTAAAGCATGGGGATGTGCAGCTATCCGTCTGGGCATGGCATTTGCCTCACCTGAAATAATCGGCATACTCAGTAAAATAAAATATCCGTATAACGTCAACCGGCTTACGCAGCAGGAAGCCATTCAGATGATGCATAAACATTACGAAGTTCAGAGATGGGTACAGTCGTTGCTCAATGAACGTACGCGTATGATCAAAGAATTCGGCAAATTGCCATGCTGTGTTCATATCTACCCCACCGATGCCAATTTCTTTTTGACCCGAGTAACCAATGCAAAGGCTATTTACGACTATCTGGTAAGTAAAGGGATCATTGTCCGCAACCGTTCCGGCGTTACCCTGTGTCACGAATGTTTGCGCATCACCATCGGTACCCGTCCTGAGAACGATGCTTTGCTTGAGGCTTTAAAACAATATAATCCGGAATTATCATGAAAAAGAAAGTATTGTTTATAGACCGCGACGGCACATTGGTCATCGAACCTCCAACCGACTATCAGTTGGATGCATTCGAAAAGCTGGAGTTTTATCCCAAGGTGTTCCGTAACCTGCATTTTATCCGGCAGAATCTCGACTTTGAGTTTGTCATGGTGACCAATCAGGATGGATTAGGAACCCCGTCTTTCCCCGAAAATTCGTTCTGGCCCGTACATAATCTGGTTATGAAAACATTTGCCAACGAAGGTATCACGTTCGATGAAGTACTTATCGACCGAAGTTTTCCCGAAGACAATGCGCCAACCCGAAAGCCACGAACAGGCATGCTTACTCGCTACCTGAATAATGAGGAGTATGATTTGAACGGCAGTTTCGTCATAGGCGACCGGGCTACCGACGTAGAACTGGCATATAATCTGGGATGTAAAGCCATTCTACTGCAAGAAGATCGTAGTGTACTGACTGACAAGAAACTGCAAGATTGCTGTATTCTTGCTACAACTGACTGGGATAAGGTAACCGAATTTCTCTTTGCCGGAGAACGGATTGCTGAAGTACGCCGTACGACAAAAGAGACCGATATCTATATACGCCTCAACCTGGACGGAAACGGAAACTGCGACATCAGTACCGGACTGGGATTTTTTGACCACATGCTGGAACAAATCGGAAAACACGGCGGTATAGATCTGACTATTCGCGTGAAAGGTGATCTGGAAGTGGATGAACATCATACCATAGAAGATACGGCCATTGCACTGGGAGAATGCCTGCATCAAGCCCTGGGCAGTAAAAGAGGAATTGAAAGATACGGCTACTGCCTGCCTATGGATGACTGTCTGTGTCAGGTAGCTCTCGATTTCGGAGGACGCCCCTGGCTGGTCTGGGATGCAGAATTCAAACGTGAAAAGATTGGTGAGATGCCTACTGAAATGTTTCTCCATTTCTTCAAATCACTAAGTGACTCCGCACGTATGAATTTGAATATCAAAGCAGAAGGTCAGAACGAGCACCATAAGATAGAAGGCATATTCAAGGCTCTGGCGCGAAGCATTAAAATGGCAGTCAGAAGAGATATCTATCACTACGAAGTACCTTCCAGCAAAGGCTGCATATAAAAACAGATAATAAGTGGGGAATAAAGTTATGAGAAAACTGATTGTTGTAATTATCATACTGACCGGCTTTATGATAGGTATCAACTTATCAAGAAAACCCAACGGCTTCCGCAGTTATCAGGAAGTTTTGGCTGAACTGATAAACGATGCTCCGATGAAAACTTATTGCGACAGTTTTTACGGATACTGTATTCACTATCCGGAATTCTTTTCAAAAGAAGTAGCCGATGAAGGCTTTGTACGTTTGGGATACTGGAATAACGAACGTTTTGTCATCGAATGTTCCGTATTGAAAGCGCCTGACACAAGTCCGGTAAAAGTAAAAATGAAAGAACTGGCCACTCAACTGCATGCTGAAGACCAGCAACTGTTACGCGATTCTTTTATTCTCAGTGGCCCTGTATATGAAAACGGAAACAAAATAGAAGGATATCGCTATTATGCCAAATACGTCCGCAATCAGAAGCTATGGTTCTCCTATACACTCTTCTATCCCGAATCGTGCAAATCAGCTCTTACACGTCTGTTGCGCCAAATAGACAGATGGGAAGTATAAATCAAAAACAAAGCATCCGGTACGGAGCAAACGTTACAGCGTCTGATTCCATGCCGGATGCAATATTCTAAATTAATGATTTACTGATGTTGTTCACGCAACAAATCGTTGACCGTTTTTACCGGATTGAATGTGCTCAACGGAACTTCCACAAAGACAGTGCTCCAGTCGCTCATTGAACCATTCCACAAGCCCGGCAGTTCCAAAGCCTTCAGGTCTTTACCATTCTTCGATTTATAAGAGATAAATCCTGTTGCCTTATCTACATACTGCAACAAGTTGAATTTATTTCCCTTATAGTCGCGTACGGCACAAACCAAGTCTACCGGATTGAAATGAGTACCTTTCTCGAACATAGCCTTCTTTTCCGGATCTTTCATATCAATCTGAGAACTTTCCAGAATCTGAAGTGAAACAGTTCCATCCGGATTATAAGCCAAGAACGGACCGCCACCCGGTTCGCCTACATTTTTCACCATACCGCATACACGCATCGGGCGATTCAGTTTCTTGCGCAGGTAAATAACAAGGTCGGCATCCTCCAAATCTTTAATATCACTCTTACGGCAACGCAACTGCTGCTGAACGAAACGGATAATAGTTTCGAGCTGTTCATGGCTATAGTGACCGCTATCAAGCAGTTCCAGATAATCGAATGCCTGTTTCTGAAGTGTGACCAATACGCCGGCAAGCAATTTTTTATAAGTTACCGTATCGCCTTTCAGACGGTCGGGCACTACATTATCGATATTCTTGATAAATACGATATCAGCATCCAGATCGTTCAGATTCTCAATCAATGCTCCATGACCACCCGGACGGAACAACAATTTACCGTTATCGCGGAACGGCTTGTTCTCCATATCGGCCGCAATTGTATCTGTACTTGCTTTCTGCTCAGAAAAACTGATATTATATTCTACACCGTATTTCTTGGCATATTCGGCAACCTTGGCATCTACAAGTTTCTGGAACAATGCACGATGTTCTCCCGAAACAGTAAAATGTACATTCACCTTACCTGTTTTTCCTGCTGCATAAAGTGCACCTTCAACTAAATGCTCCTCCAGCGGAGTACGCACTCCATCGGTATAACGATGGAATTTAAGTAATCCTTTAGGCAAAGAACCATAATTCAGGCCAGCAGATTCCAGCAAATTGGCTACCACTGCCTTATAATTATGTTCCGACAACAGAGCATCAATATTTTTACCTGTGTTATCAAGACATACAGCATTCAAATCATTGTAAAATGCAAAATTATGAATATGATCGAAGAATTTCTTTTCAAAATCGGTGGTAGGCTCATCATAGTCTGCTCCCAAGAATTCGAACATATTCTTAAACATACGGCTTGCAGCTCCCGAAGCAGGCACGAATTTTACAATTTTTTTGTCAGTGTCTTTATACGCATCCCATGCTGCCAGATATTTTTTCTGAGCATCGGCATCAGCAATCATAATTCCGTTGTTGTCTACCGACGCAGCTGCAGCCAACTGCAAATAGGGGAATCCTTTTTCGAAACAAGCTAATTGTTCTGCAATCTGTTCTTCAGAAATTCCTTTCTTTGCGAGTAATTCTTTGTCTTCGTGTGTTAACATATTATGATAAATTTAAGTGATAAATATTCATTTACAAATCGATTCCACCTCAAAAGTATAAAAAAACCATTAAGTTTGTAACAATAAAAGAAGAAAAAAACTATCTTTACCCACAGAAGCTGTCAGGAATTCCTCTTTTTTCTCCTTTAAGTTAAAAAAGAGTTTCAATTTACAACAAACAGATTCTCAACAAAACTAGAAAGACTATGGACGAACAAGTTTTTTTTACACCGGACGAACACAAACTGTTGATTTCTCTATACAAAAGATTATTGCAACTGTCAGGAGATACTTTGCAAAAAGATGACTGCAGTAACTTAAAGAAACATCTGGTTCAAGTAATGTCTGCAGGTAGCATACCGCGCAATGCCTTTGGCATGAATCCGATTATAAAAGACATGCAAACAGCAGTTATCGTAGCCGAAGAAATAGGTATGCGGCGCGCTTCCATTTTGGGTATTATGCTACACGAATCTGTTAAATATAATCTTTGCAGTCTGGAGTCTATCAAGCAAATGTATGGTGAAGATGTTGCTGGAATTATACATGGACTGGTAAAAATAAACGAACTTTATTCCAAAAGTCCGACCATTGAATCTGAAAACTTCCGAAACTTGCTTCTCTCCTTTGCCGAAGATATGCGGGTTATCCTTATCATGATAGCCGACCGTGTAAATCTGATGCGCCAGATAAAAGACAGTACCAACGAGGAAGCCCGACTGGAAGTGTCGAATGAAGCTGCGTATCTATATGCTCCACTGGCACATAAATTAGGACTATACAAGTTGAAATCGGAACTGGAAGACTTGTCGCTGAAATATACACAGCATGACGTATATTATCATATCAAAGATAAGCTGAATGCTACAAAGGCTGCGCGTGACCGTTATATTGATGCCTTTATCGAACCGGTAAAGAAAAAGCTGGAGGAAAGTGGACTGAAATTCCACATCAAGGGACGTACTAAATCTATCCATTCCATTTACCAGAAGATGAAGAAACAGGGATGTCCGTTCGAAGGTGTGTACGATTTGTTTGCCATCCGAATTATTCTCGATTCTCCATTGGATAAAGAAAAGCAGGAATGCTGGCAAGCATATTCTATCGTCACTGATATGTATCTGCCTAACCCCAAGCGCTTGCGCGACTGGCTATCTGTACCCAAAAGTAACGGTTATGAATCTTTACATATCACCGTTATGGGACCGGAAGGAAAATGGGTGGAAGTACAGATACGTACCGAACGTATGGACGAAATTGCAGAAAAAGGACTTGCTGCTCACTGGAGATATAAAGGTATAAAAGGAGAAAGCGGACTGGATGAGTGGCTGAATTCTATTCGGGAAACACTGGAGAATGCCGACAGTGATATGGAGGCAATGGATCAGTTCAAACTCGATTTATATAAAGATGAAGTATTTGTCTTTACCCCGAAAGGTGATTTATACAAACTCCCACAGGGAGCTACCGTACTCGATTTTGCATTTGCCATTCATACAAATTTGGGATGCCGTTGTATTGGTGCTAAAGTAAACGGAAGAAATGTTCAGTTGAAACAGACGCTAAACAGTGGTGACCAAGTAGAAATCACGACATCAAGCACTCAAACGCCGAAACGTGACTGGCTGAACTTTGTCACCACCTCGAAGGCCAAGACTAAAATACGTCAGGCTCTGAAGGAAATGGTAGCACGCCAGACTGAATTTGCCAAAGAAACGCTGGAGCGTAAGTTTAAGAACCGTAAACTGGAATATGATGAGGCCATCTTGATGCGACTGATCAAAAAGCTGGGCTTCAAAACGGTAACCGACTTTTATCAAAGTATTGCCAACGAAACACTTGATGTGAACGACATCATTGACCGGTATGTGGAGATGCAGCGCAAGGAAACCGAACAACGTGAAGAAATAACTTACCGCAGCGCCGAAGGGTTCAATATACAGCAAAGTACAGATGGTAAAGATTATTACAAAGATGACGTACTGGTGATAGACCAGAACTTAAAAGGACTTGATTTTAATCTGGCCAAATGCTGTAACCCGATTTACGGTGATGATGTGTTCGGCTTTGTAACAATATCGGGAGGTATCAAGATACATCGTTGCGACTGCCCGAACGCCAAAGAAATGAAAGCCCGTTTTCCTTATCGTATTGTCCGTGCACGCTGGGCCGGAAAGAGTCAGGGAAAACAGTATCCTATCACACTTCGTATTGTGGGACATGATGATATAGGTATTGTGACTAACATTACGTCTATTATCAATAAGGAAAGCAATATCTTATTGCGGTCTATCAGCATAGATTCTCACGACGGATTATTCTCTGGCATGCTTACTGTAATGGTAGATGATACGTCGAAACTGGAATCGCTTATCAAGAAAATAAAGACTGTCAAAGGAGTAAAACAGGTGAACCGTGGATAACTTTTTTCTCTCCTGACATTCCTATAAAAACGTGCCCACGTTTCCTTTATAACGTGGGCACGTTTCTTTTAATTCATCGAGACGTTTTTTACCCATTCTCTTTAATCGAGAATTCCGAGGAAAATGCGATTATAAATTGTCGGAATATCCCCAAAATGCAAAGAATACTGACAGATATTTTCATCATATCCATCTTATCAGAGCAGAACAAATGTTAATAAACCTAATAAATAAGCACGAAATACAAAGAAAGTCAATATCTTTAGGGCGATTTTAAAAAATCCGGAAAAATGAAAAAAACGATTCTTACTACATTATTTTTAGTAGTGGCAGTACTTGTAACAATAGCACAAGGTACAGCCGAAATTAAATTCGAACAGACGACTCACAATTTCGGAGCTTTTTCCGAAAACAACCCTAAAGTAACTTGTAAATTCAAATTCACCAATACAGGAAACGGACCACTGGTAATTCATCAGGCTATAGCATCTTGCGGATGTACAGTGCCTCAATATCCTAAAGAACCGATCAAAGCGGGTGAAAGTGGAGAAATCACAGTAACTTACAATGGGGCAGGAAAATTCCCCGGCCATTTCCGTAAATCAATCACTTTGAGAACTAACGCCAAACAAGAAGTTGTTCGCCTTTATATTGAAGGAGATATGACTCCGAAAGGTTCAGAACCCCAACAGAACTAAGCTTTAAAAAGAAAGATTTATATAAAAAAGCATCCGGTTATGTTTTATTATGACGAACATAACCGGATGCTTTCTTATTATAAATACCTCCCCAATATCACTTCAACAGTCTGCTATACCTATCTGCCACTGACTATCACAAGACTATCAATACCACTTTCTACAAAAAATAACGGCAGTGCTTCACAGCACCACCGCCATTCCCTGTTGATAACCGAAGTTATATATAAATTTTGAATTAAAGGGGCAAATTTAAATAAAATCTTGATCAAATACGTCAGAATATTAAACCAAGTCGAAATCCGACATTACTTTGTCCTGTTACATCACCGGTCAATGTTGCCATATCGTTGGTCATGTAATTATAATAGCCAGCTACATGGAAACCAAAACGACGATGAGGACAAGGATAAATCTTCAGTCCCACTTCAGGAGATACATAAAATCCCCATCCATCATCAAATACGCCACCTGCACCATAATAAGTTGTATAACGGGTAAACGCAGTTCCAAGTTTTACACCTACATACGGCTTTACATATCTTCCGTCGTATAAAGTATATGAAGTACCTATACCAAACGGTAACTGATATGCAGAACGCTGCTGATCTGTTGTCAATAATTCCGTAGGAGATAACTGAAGCGTCTGTCTGCCTACATATTTATGATTAGTATGAAAATTAATAAAAGCCCCAACCGACCAACGTGGAGTCAAATCGTAAAGTCCTTCAAAGTTCATACCCCATCCACTTATCTTATCAGCAAAGCCAGTTGAAACAGGTGCATTCATCTGCCAGTCGACAATGAGATGTGCTTTCTGTGAATCCCACTGAGCATAACTTTGCATAGCAAACATGACCAAAGCACAGAAAGACCAAATTGCTTTTTTAAAAATAGTATATCTTTTCATCGTTATCATCTCCATTATTTTTCTGTATTGGACATTAATCAAATAGATTGAAAATATCCTGACTCTTTTATTCTGTATAATTTCTATGGATATAAGTAGACTGATTGAATGCCTGATCCACTCCATTCAGCAATAACTGCATGTTTATTCTACTATTACCATACTGGAAGCCGGACGCACTTGCATACCATACAACCGGAAGTTGCTGTTTCTGAGTTCCGTCTTCATCTTTATTCGTCAAATCGACCATTTCCAGAATTAATGTATTAGTATCGTAACTATATGTTACAGGATATGAATAATACCATCCACTCCACCATGGTCCCCAGAAGCCAGTACTCCACCAGCCGCCAAAAGGATCTCCCCAATAGCCGCCAGTAACAACCTGAGTAGTCTGTGCTACATACGACAACTGTACACCGACATCAGCCTGATCCTTCAATTCCGGATCCGTAATACGTTCGTATCCTCTGCGGTTCATCTGACTTTCAACCTCACTGATAATCATCTTGGCATTTTCGTCTTTCCAATACGAAGCACGTACTCCGCTTGCTTCCAAAATGCTATCAGGAAGGAAATAAGTATGGAAAGTACTAAAATCTGTATTATTGTCGTGGTCTGTGTATACCACCAGATCTGCATCCAGTTTACCCATATCAGGGTCTTTTTCACACGACGTCATAAATAAGCCCGCCATGCAAAGCATAAACAAAATCTTTTTCATAATTCCTAACCTTTTCATTAATATCAAAAATTATAAGGAACGTCCTTTAAACACACTGCTCTTCTGTATCGGCAGAATTACTCCATTCAACGTCATACGATTGGAATTAAAGTTTGGATTGATTTCTACCGTAGCCTTGTTTGTCCCCTTCGGCAAACTGATAAATACGCGTGCCGAAATACCTGTTCCCATAACATTCATGGTAATCGAAGTATTACCTTTCTTATCAGTCTTTACTTCATAGTCGGAAACGCTACCATCTACTGTTACACCACCAATTCCATTCGGACCGCTGACGGGAATATTAAATGCTACCTGTACAACAGCCTGATCGCCTTTTACAGAAACAAAATTTGTATTTGAATTGACATAAGCCATATTACCATACTTGAAGACAACCTGATCTGCCTCCAGAGTAAATGCCTTGTCATTGATGGCCTGTATCGCTTCTACAGCCAGCAAACTATCCAATTGCTCTTGTAAAGCTTTCTTTTCTTCACGAGATAAACTCTTCTCTGTGTCCTGTGCCTGTACGTGACCAACCATCATAGTCAACGCCAGTATCATAAATAATACTAACTTTTTCATAAGCTCTTTATTTTAAAGTTCAACTATAAAACAATTATATTCGCCTTTTGCTGCATCTGTTTTATTTAAAAAAGTTTAAAAGCAAAATAAATGAATTTATTCCTATAGATAATTTGTATATTTAAGAAGCTGTTTCAGAGATTATCAAAATCTGTGTCAAACAAAATATAGATGCAGAAGGTTATCAAAGAAAACAGCTATAGAGAACACTGTTTTTGTATTTAACCTAAAACCCAACTATTATGAATAACATAACCGACATAACCATACTGATTGCTGTTATTGCACTCGCTTTGTGGCCCATAGTTTTATTCTTGCTCAAAACTATAAGCATCCGAAAAAAACGTCTGGAACATCTGGAACGTATGACAAAAAATGAATTAGACAATATCAGCACACAAGATCTTGTCATCAGCGTATTGAAAAAAATAGGCTGCCAGCCCGAAATAAACGAAGAAGGACATGTTACTTTCAAGTACCAAGGTGATGACTTCTATATTGCAGCCGAAGAAGAGAACCGGTTCATTATGATATGGAATCCATGGTGGGGATCAATAAGCACAGACAATGAAGCGTTTCCCGTATTGAAAGAAATCATCAATCTGGTTAATGTCAATTCGCTGGTTACAACCGTATATATGGTAGACGAAGACGAAAAGACTGTAGGATTACATTCACGTTGCCATACTTTCTTCTCACCCAATGAAGGAGAGCTGGAAGACCACCTGAAAATGTTGCTCGATTATTTCTTCGACACCCATAACGCGATTAAGGAAAATCTGAACCAACTGGGTAATGCAGCCGTTGGCGAAGAAGAAAAGAAAGAACGGGTAAAAGTAAAAGGTTTTGCAGCTTACAAGGAAAACACCGTTCCCATCAAGCCCAAAACAGAATAAGCTCGCAAAAAATACGTAACTTTGCGACATGAAACGAATTTTAGAAGAGAACAAAGGAATTCCGGCATCTTTACTTTTGATGCTGGCTATCATTGCGGGTATATCCGTAGCTAATCTATATTACAATCAACCGTTACTGAATAAAATCAGTGAAGACTTACAGGTTTCCGAGTTTACAGCCAATTTGATTCCAATGACAACACAAATAGGCTATGCGTTAGGGCTACTATTCATCATTCCACTTGGAGATTTATATAAACGGCGAAATATAATTGTTATCAACTTCTTACTGCTGTCCGTAAGCATGTTAGGATTTGCAATAGCACGAAACATACATTTCATCCTATTAGCTTCACTAATTACAGGTATCTGCTCGGTTATGCCTCAAATATTTATACCGATTGCAGCACAATTCTCACAACCGGAGAAAAAAGCGCAAAATGTAGGAGTACTGGTAAGCGGATTACTGACCGGTATTCTTGGCTCACGAGTGGTCAGTGGAATAGTAGGTGAATACTGGGGATGGAGAACCATATTTTATATCGCATCCATATTAATGTTAGCCTGTATAGTTGTTATTATCCGTATATTACCTGACATGCCATCCAATTATAAAGGTACTTATAGAGGATTAATGAAATCAGTATTTACCTTAGTAAAAGAGAATGCTACTCTGCGACTGGTTTCATTGCGTGCGGGTATCTGTTTCGGCTGTTTCCTTACCTTATGGGCATGCTTAGCCTTCAAAATGAGTGGAGAACCTTTTTATGCAGGAAACAACATTATCGGTATGCTGGGATTATGCGGTATAGCCGGAGCTATGACAGCCTCCTTTGTCGGCAAATTCGTCCGCATATTAGGGGTAAGAGCATTCAACTATATCGGATGCTGCATTATGATCTTTTCATGGGTCATACTCTATATTTTCCAAAATAGTTACATCGGAATTATTGCCGGTATTATTTTAATTGATATTGGTATGCAATGTGTACAAATCAGCAATCAGACATGTGCCCTGTCACTTGTTCCTCAAGCCTCAAACCGAGTAAATACAATCTTCATGACAACTTATTTTCTGGGTGGTTCATTAGGAACATTTTTAGCTGGAACATTCTGGCACCAGTTCGGATGGGCAGGAGTAACAGGAGTAGGTATTTGTCTGGCTGCCACATCACTACTAATTACATTGTTTTCTAAACATTAACTTTGCAAAAACATGAGTAAATCTTTAATTTACGCCAATGAGTGGTTAAAAATTCATCCCTATACTTCAATGCAACCTTCGGATAGTTATTTCATTAATCTATCAAATAGGTTGTATCATGCCTGCGTGCTGGCACTTCCAGACGCCTTTCGTAAAAAGTTAAGCATGTATGTTGCAGCTTATCTGGAAGACCAGATTTCAGAACTAGGGTTATGGCGTAGTTTTACAACAGAGCACCAACGTCTGTATGGTAAAGTACTGCCCTTTTATTCTACAACTTCCAATTACGTTGCAGATGAAATAAATGAAGAAGACATCCGTTTCATTATCTGGAATACATGGCAGAAAGTTTCTTCATGGAAAGGACATACATACATAAATCCCAAAGATACTTCCATTGAAGAACAAGCAAAAATCTTCTATAACATACTGGAAGCTGCTTACGAAGAAGCTCCTGAGAATGAAACCATATCACATTATTTTGACCATCCGGGAACAGCAACCGAAGCTGATCATAAATTGACATGGCTTTTTGGACACACCTACCTGACAGAACCTTCCATGTTCCCCTATATCGAACAGATTAGTCCCAATGACAGATTCATCGTACCAGTTGGTCCATTGGCTCTATTTTTGCACGAGTGGATTTCATTGCTTGCCAGTCCGGAAGCCTGGAAGAATATCAAAGGACTATTTACTCCTGCTCCCGATGTTCCTGAAGAAATTCTAAACAAAAATCGAGAAACCTATCAAAACTTCATTAGTGGCACCGGTGGAAAGAAAATTACCTATTTAAACGGTTACGGGGAGTTGCGCCGCTTCTTAGTGGAAATATTGAAATGGCAGGACGATGATAATCATACACTGCCACAAATGAAAGAATATAAGAACTTTATTCTGATGACTGAACCGGAAAAAGGTGTACTATTGGCAAAAGACATCTGTGAATACATAGCTGACAAAGAAAACCCGCTGTATAATCAGGAAAAGGCTCAAAAAAACGCATTCCGATTGCTCACAGAAGAAATGCTCTGTCCACCAGACTTGCTGCTACACTGTATACATCACCAGCTTATCCCCGATGCACAACTTCCTGAGGGCACAGAAAAAAAACTGGTACAGCAAAATGCAGATTTTATAGCCCGCCACTCCTTACTGTATTACTATCGAGGAGATTAATCTACAGGGGAAACAAGACCAACTATAGACATTTATCAATACAAAAGACAGAGAGGTGAAACATCTTTTTTAATGAATCACCTCTCTGTCTTATATAATCCTAATTAGCTTTTTCAAAATTCAATCACTAACGACTGACGTGCAGACAAAACAAGATTTTGTGTAAAATCGATTTTTTTACCTGTTGAAACAACTTTTCCTTCCTTAGTTTCTTTTGTTAAAGCCTGATAGTGACTACTTGGCAGAACTTGTTCTCTGTCAGTACTGTTCAATACAATCATTTCTGTTTTACCTTCACTGGTACGAGCATACAAGTATATTCCCTGTTCCGGAATGTGATACTTTACAGTTTTGTTTTCTGACATCTGTTTGTTAAGTTTTAGTTTTGCGGTGCAAAATTAGAATTTCAATAAGAAATAGCAAGGGAAGAAATTGTTAAAAATCAGCAACAATCTTATTTTTCTTGATTTACATCAAGAATATATTTTGCAAGAAAACTCTTTTTACCCCTATTTTCCCTTCCGATATAAAGTGTACAAACAATAAGACAAGTACAAAATATCTTACATACAAAAAAAATCGAATATATATTTCAACGAAATACATACCCGATTTTCTTATTTAAATAGTAAAACTGGCTAAAAGCCAATTTTACTTCTATACTTTTTTAAAATTCACTCGTAAAATGGAACTTAATATGCTTGAAGTCCATCTGAGCCATTTGAAGAACATAACCACTATCGGCAAGAAAAACATCACGTCCATCACGATCTTTTGCCATATACTGATATTTACGTTTTTTAAATGCCTCTAACTCTGCCGGATCATCACTCTCTATCCAGCATGCTTTATACAAACTGATAGGTTCCCAACGGCACTTGGCATTGTATTCATTCTCCAAACGATACTGAATAACCTCAAACTGCAACTGTCCTACAGTTCCGATAATCTTTCGGCCATTGAACTGGTTGACAAACAACTGTGCAACACCCTCGTCCATCAGCTGGTCAATACCCTTATTCAACTGTTTGGTCTTCATTGGATCAGCATTTTCTATATACTTGAACATTTCAGGAGAGAAACTCGGCAATCCCTTAAAGTGAAGCACTTCTCCTTCGGTCAATGTATCGCCAATCTTGAATGTTCCGTTGTCCGGCAAACCGATGATATCTCCTGCCCAAGCCTCATCAACTGTAGTCTTACGCTGTGCCATGAACTGAGTAGGCGAAGAAAAACGCATTGTCTTATTGTGGCGTACATGTAAATAAGGAGTATTACGAGTAAACTTACCCGAACAAACCTTACAGAATGCAACACACGAACGATGGTTAGGGTCAATATTGGCTGTAATTTTAAAGACAAATCCTGTAAACTTCGGTTCATCAGGCATAACGATACGCTCTTCTGCCTGCACCGGACGAGGACTCGGAGCTATTTCAACAAAACAATCCAACAGTTCCTGTACACCAAAGTTATTCAAAGCTGAACCGAAAAATACCGGTGCCAGCTCACCCTTCAGATAATCATCAACATTAAAGGCCGGATACACTCCATCAATCAATTCCAACTCACTACGCAACTTTTCAGCAAGCGGTGTTCCGATATGATTGTCCAAATCCTCTGTATGGATGTCTACCTCTACCTTTTCTGTAACAACCTGCTTAGAAGGCTGGAACAAATTCAACTTTTGCTCATATATATTATATACACCTCTAAAACGAGGACCACTCTCGATAGGCCATGTCAAAGGACGAACATTGATAACCAGCTCTTCTTCCAGTTCATCCAGCAAATCGAACGGATCTTTCGCCTCACGGTCCATCTTGTTAACGAAAATGATGACCGGAGTATTACGCATACGGCACACCTCCATCAGTTTACGCGTCTGCGTTTCCACACCTTTTGCACCATCCACCACAATAATGACACTATCTACTGCCGTAAGCGTACGGTAAGTATCTTCTGCAAAGTCCTGGTGTCCCGGTGTATCCAAAATATTAATTTTGTAGTCGTGATAATCGAACTCCATCACAGAGGTTGTAACAGATATACCACGTTGCTTTTCGATGTCCATCCAGTCGGATGTCGCAGTTTTCTTAATTTTATTCGACTTAACAGCTCCAGCCACCTGAATCTGTCCACCGAAAAGCAGTAACTTTTCGGTCAACGAAGTTTTACCGGCATCCGGATGTGCAATAATCGCAAATGTACGTCTTCTTTCTATTTCAGCGTTCATTCTTTATTTATCTATTTACCTTTTATTATCATGCTAATAATTTATCGACACATTCTTTCAAGCTGTCTACCCAATAAGGGATTTCAATGCCGAATGTATCTTTTATTTTCGTCTTATCGAGTACGGAGTAATGAGGACGCTTTGCCTTTGCCGGATATTCTTCCGTATGAAGAGGCTTCAATCTACAGCTATCAATACCCGCCAAATGATGAATCATCTGAGTAAAATCGTACCACGAGCAAACACCCTCATTGCTAAAGTGATAAATTCCCGGCACAATACCTTTATTGATAGCCGCAAAAATGGCAACAGCCAAATCGCGAGCATAAGTAGGAGTACCTATCTGATCAAATATTACCCCCAACGAAGTTTTTTCGCGCCCCAAACGCAGCATAGTCTTTACAAAATTGTTTCCAAATGTAGAATACAGCCAAGCAGTGCGGACAATCATTGTTTTAGAACAATATTTCATTGCTTCCTGTTCGCCAGCGAGTTTGGTTATTCCATAAACCGAATCAGGACAAGTTGGCTGTTCCTCTGTATACGGAATATGTGCAGTACCATCGAAAACGTAATCTGTAGATACTTGTATAAAGTAGCCTCCACGACTTTCAATGGCTTTTGCCAAATAACCCGGAGCAACATGATTCAACTTATCGCAAAGTTCCTGATTATCCTCAGCCTTATCGACTGCTGTATATGCAGCACAGTTCACAATAATATCGATCTGATGTTCAACTACAAAATTTCCAACAGCTTGTTCATCACAAATATCCAGTTCAGCCACATCAGTAAAGAAATAGGCATATTCCTTATTGACTTCTGCAAGCAGACGCATCTCATTACCCAGCTGTCCGTTTGCCCCAGTAACCAAAATATTCTTCATTATTCCTTTATTTTGACGAGAAGAAGATCAATCAAAATCCAACTCCCCTTGTTTATCTTTAATATAATACCCGGCAAGCATAGCCAGCAAATCACCTATCACTTTCAATGCTTTCTGGGTTTCTTCAGTTATTTCCTTTTTCTGAAGTTTCAACATCAGAACTCCATACATTGCATCAAAACACGTTTCCAGTTCAGGCACATCTTTATCAGCTCCCTTGGCACGCAATTCTACAATAAAAGGTAAAGCCTTATAATAGGCCGCACTATAATACGGAAACTTAGGAGAAGCAAGTAAGCGCAAGTGTAAATCGGTCAACCAGACAATAATATTCTTATTAATCTGTATATGCCCTTTTTCCATTACGCCCTCGTCATGCATCATATTGATAAAATCTGCATACCATTGAGTCAATGCCTTTTTTTGCTCATCCGACAACGACGGATACGGCTCTACGATATTCTTTTTTATTTTTTCTATATCGAAGCCATTGGCACGAATCATATCTTCTACTTGCCACATATACAGCAAGTATTCAGCGATATTCTGTTGTTTTAATTGTTGAGAGATATACATATATCAAGATAAAGATTTTCCAGCGATAGTCAGTATGATACCTACAATCGACGCGATCATTACGACAACACCAATAATACGGTTTAATATCCAAATACCCCGCACATTAAATCGGGTACGTACCTTATTTACAAAGTAAGTAATTCCGAACCACCATGTTAAGGCTCCGATGACAATAGCGAGATAGCCAACCAACTGAAAGCCCAGCGGACTGCCCGGCATCACAAACGAAAAGCGGGCAAAAAGACCAATAAACAGAAAGATAATCAGCGGGTTGGAGAATGTTACAAAGAAAGCTGTAATAAAATTATGAAGATAAGTACCGCGATTGGCTGATGTAGGACGAAGAGATTTCACAGGATTACTACGAAAAGTATATATACCGAAGGCCAGCAACATGATACTACCTACCACTTGAAGAAATATTTGGTGCTTAAGGATCAATTCATCCATGAAGCTCATGCCATAACCTGTTATCAATGCGTAGCATGTATCACTCAGCGCGGCCCCCAAACCGGTTACAAAACCAAACCAGCGCCCCTTGTTCAGTGTCCGCTGAATACAAAGCACGCCAACCGGTCCCAAAGGAGCTGAAACAATCACTCCTACGATAAAGCCTTTCACCAATAAATCTAGTATAGTAACCTGTTCTATCCAATTCATACTGCAAAGATGCTACTTTTTTTATAAAGTACCTATATTTCGTTTCGTTTTTCTTTCGTACAAAAAGGAGTTTATGTAACTTTGCACTGCATTATTCCGATAATAAGATTATCATTTTAACAAACATAAACAAGTGCTATGATTCTATTTTTCAGAACACCCACTAACAGTGTAATTGCTACCGAATGTAGTAAAGAACTGACCTCTGAAGACATCAAGAAATTATGCTGGCTATACAGCGACGCTACTGTAGAAACGGAAGATAACCTTAAAGGATGGTTTATCGGCCCACGGCGTGAAATGATTACTCCATGGAGTACAAACGCTGTAGAAATTACTCAGAATATGGGATTGCAAGGTATCCGCCGTATCGAGGAATACTTCCCGGTAAAAGACGAAAATGCAGACCATGACCCGATGCTGCAACGAATGTATCACGGATTGGATCAAAAAATATTCGATGTAAATATCAAACCGCAACCGATTATTTACATTGAAAACCTTGAAGAATATAATGAACAGGAAGGTCTTGCTCTTTCGCGCGAAGAAATGGACTACTTGCTGAAAGTAGAAAAAGACCTGGGCAGAAAACTGACTGATTCCGAAGTTTTCGGATTCGCACAAATCAACTCAGAACACTGCCGCCACAAAATATTTGGCGGAACATTTATCATCGACGGTAAAGAAATGGAATCTTCACTTTTCCAGATGATCAAAAAAACCACTCAGGAGAATCCGAACAAAATCATCTCTGCTTACAAAGACAATGTTGCTTTCGCCGAAGGTCCTGTCGTAGAACAATTCGCTCCTAAAGACCACTCAACTTCTGACTATTTCATTATCAAAGATATTAAAACGGTTATCTCGCTGAAAGCCGAGACTCACAACTTCCCGACAACTGTCGAGCCGTTCAACGGTGCATCTACCGGTACCGGTGGAGAAATCCGCGACCGTATGGGCGGTGGTAAAGGCTCATGGCCGATTGCAGGTACAGCCGTTTACATGACTTCTTATCCACGTACAGATGAAGGACGCGAATGGGAAAACATTCTCCCCGTACGTAAATGGTTATACCAGACTCCTGAACAGATTTTGATCAAAGCCTCAAATGGTGCTTCTGATTTCGGTAACAAGTTTGGCCAGCCACTGATTTGCGGTTCTGTCCTGACCTTCGAACATCAAGAAAACGGTGAAAAGTATGCTTACGATAAAGTAATCATGCTGGCAGGAGGCGTAGGCTATGGTACTCAACGCGACTGTCTGAAAGGTTCTCCTGAAACAGGAAATAAAATCGTTGTGATGGGTGGTGATAATTACCGCATCGGTTTAGGTGGTGGTTCTGTTTCATCTGTAGAAACCGGACGTTACTCTTCGGGCATCGAATTGAATGCTGTACAGCGTGCCAATGCAGAAATGCAAAAGCGTGCCTACAACGTAGTACGTGCTCTGTGCGAAGAAGATGAAAATCCGATTGTATCTATTCATGACCACGGATCTGCTGGCCATGTTAACTGTCTGTCTGAATTGGTAGAAGACTGTGGCGGTTTGATTCACATGGACAAACTTCCTATCGGTGACGAAACATTGTCGGCAAAAGAAATCATCGCTAACGAATCTCAGGAACGTATGGGATTGCTGATTGACGAAAAAGCAATTGAGCATGTACAGAAGATTGCCGACCGCGAACGTTCTCCGATGTATGTCGTAGGTGAGACAACAGGTGACCATCGTTTTGCATTTGAACAAGCTGACGGCGTACGCCCATTCGATTTGGCTGTAGACCAGATGTTCGGTTCATCTCCGAAAACATATATGGTCGACAAAACTGTAGAACGCCATTATGAAAATGTATCATACGACGTAGCTAAACTGAATGAATATATTCGCCAGGTACTGCAACTGGAAGCTGTTGCATGTAAAGACTGGTTAACCAACAAGGTAGACCGCTCCGTTACAGGTAAGATTGCACGCCAGCAATGCCAAGGTGAACTTCAGTTGCCGTTGAGCGACTGTGGTGTTGTTGCTCTCGATTACCGTGGAGAAAAAGGTATTGCTACTGCATTAGGCCATGCGCCTCAGGCTGCGTTGGCTGATCCGGCAGCAGGTTCTGTACTCGCTGTATCAGAAGCTTTGACTAATATTGTATGGGCACCAATGGCAGAAGGCCTCGACAGTGTTTCCCTGTCAGCCAACTGGATGTGGCCTTGTCGTTCACAAGAAGGTGAAGATGCACGTTTGTACACAGCGGTTAAAGCCTTGTCTGATTTCTGCTGCGCATTGCAAATCAACGTTCCGACCGGAAAAGACTCTTTGTCAATGACTCAGAAATATCCAAACGGAGAAAAGATCATCAGCCCGGGAACTGTTATTGTTTCTGCCGGAGGCGAAGTTTCTGACGTCAAGAAGGTGGTTTCTCCTGTTATGGTAAACAAAGAAAAATCTACTTTCTACCACATCGACTTCAGTTTCGACGAATTGAGATTAGGTGGTTCAGCATTTGCTCAGTCCCTGAACAAAGTAGGTGATGATGTTCCGACTGTACAGAATGCGGAATACTTCCGTGACGCCTTCCTCGCTGTTCAAGAACTGGTAGACAAGAAACTGATTCTTGCCGGACATGATATTTCTGCCGGAGGTATGATCACTACCCTTTTGGAAATGTGCTTTGCCAATACTGAAGGTGGTATGGAAATCAACCTCGATAAGATTAAGTGTGACGACATCGTGAAGATTTTGTTTGCGGAAAATCCGGGTGTTATCATTCAGGTAGCCGACAAACACAAATCGGAAGTTAAGAAGATTCTGGAAGATGCGGGTGTAGGTTATGTCAAAATCGGTGTTCCGACAGAAGAACGTCATATCTTAGTAACTAAACACGATGCTACTTACCAGTTTGGCATCGACTATCTGCGTGATGTATGGTACTCTACTTCATACCTGCTCGACCGCAAGCAGAGCATGAACGGATGTGCAAAGAAACGTTTCGAAAACTACAAACAGCAACCACTGGAATTTGCATTCGACAAATCGTTTACCGGTAAGCTTTCACAGTTCGGTCTGGATCCGGATCGTCGTACGCCAAGCGGTATCAAAGCTGCTATCATCCGTGAAAAAGGAACAAACGGTGAACGCGAAATGGCCTACATGCTCTATCTGGCAGGCTTCGATGTGAAGGATGTCACCATGACCGACTTGGTAAGCGGAAGAGAAACATTGGAAGACATTAACATGGTAGTTTACTGTGGTGGTTTCTCTAACTCCGATGTATTGGGTTCTGCCAAAGGATGGGCAGGAAGCTTCCTGTTTAACCCGAAAGCTAAAGCCGCCCTCGACAACTTCTATGCTCGCGAAGATACCTTATCACTTGGTGTCTGCAACGGTTGTCAGTTAATGATGGAACTCGGTCTGATCACTCCGGAAGACAAGAAGAAAGGCAAGATGCTGCATAACGATTCACACAAGTTCGAATCTGCCTTCTTGGGTGTAACTGTTCCGATGAACCGCAGTGTCATGTTCGGCTCATTGAGCGGATCAAAACTGGGTATTTGGGTAGCTCACGGAGAAGGAAAGTTCTCTCTGCCTTATCCGGAAGATCATTATAATGTAGTATTGAAATACTCATACGATGAATATCCAGGCAACCCGAACGGCTCTGATTACAGCGTAGCAGGTATTGCTTCACAAGACGGACGTCATCTGGCTATGATGCCTCACTTGGAACGTGCTTGTTTCCCATGGGAAAACGCTTACTATCCATTAGACCGTAAGGACAGCGACCAGATCACTCCGTGGATGGAAGCATTTGTCAACGCACGCAAATGGGTAGAAGCTCATAAGAAATAAAGATACAATTCTTTCTTACAAATAGTGAAAGGCCATCTTAAATTCAAATTTGAGATGGCCTTTTTTACGTCTATCCCAATCAGACGTATTCTGATTTTACTCATTCCCAATAGCACAATTCTACTCGATATTTTACAAGCTTCATATCAAGGAAAAGAATAAGTTCTCATGCAAACCGATTGAAAGCCAAATCTAAACATACAGGAAGAGAGAAAGAGAAAAATCCCATCAAACAAACCTAAAGCAGAAATAATTAGACGAAACTGAAGAAGAAAAACTAAACATTTTAGTTATTTAACTATAAATATTAGTTTATAAACTAAAAGTTTTAGTTCTTTGTAATAATCAAACTAAACAGATATGAAAACACTTACCACCAAAGAAGAAGAAATCATGGGATTTTTCTGGGAAAAAGGCCCCATGTTTGTCAAGCAGCTGGTAGAACTCTACGAAGAGCCACGGCCACATTTCAATACCTTGTCAACCATTGTACGAGGCCTGGAAGAGAAAGGTTACCTGTCGCACACAGCATTCGGTAATACCTACCAGTATTATGCCACAGTATCGGAAGAAGAATTCCGACGGAAAACCCTGCGGGGAGTTATTCGCAAATACTTCAACAATTCATTTTTAGGTGCCGTTTCTTCACTGGTGAAGGAAGAGGACATCTCGGTAGAGGAACTCAAAGAGCTCATCCGTCAGGTAGAAGAAGGGCAGCACGAAAAGCCACAATAAAACCTTTCTGCTTATGGGATCCTTTTTAGTCTATATATTCAAATCGGCTGTCTGCCTTGCAGCGTTCTACTTATTTTACCGCATGCTGCTCAGCAAGGAAACTTTCCACCGCTTCAACCGGATAGCATTGCTGGGAGTTATGCTGCTTTCGTGCCTGTTGCCACTAATACAAGTTACGGTAAAAGAAGCCTCTCCAATAAACACACAAGTCATGTCGATGGAAGATTTACTGTTGATGTACCAATGGAACAACGGAGCAACAGTAATAGGAGAAAACACTCATTCGTTCCGCTGGCAGGAAGGACTGGTATTAGGATATTTTGCCGGATTACTATTTGTCATAACCCGCCACCTTTGGTCACTGGGACGGATGCTCTACCTCATTCGACACAGCCGATGTAAAAAACTGGACCACGGCGTCTGCCTGATGATACACCAACGCAACATTGCCCCTTTCAGTTGGATGCGGTACATCGTAATCTCAGAAACAGACCTGAAAGAAAACGGGCATCACATACTTGTACACGAACTGGCCCACATCCGTCACCATCATTCATGGGATTTGCTGCTAACAGAACTTTGTGCTTGGACGCAATGGTTCAATCCAGCCATCTGGCTACTCAGACAAGAGTTGCAGAACATTCACGAATATGAAGCCGATGAAGAAGTACTCCGTCAGGGCATTAACGCAAAAGAATATCAAATGTTATTAATAAAAAAAGCCGTTGGCGCAAGGCTCTACTCTATTGCCAACAGCTTTAATCACAGTTCACTTAAAAAACGTATCACTATGATGATTCGAAAAAAATCCAATCCATGGGCACGTGCTAAGTACCTCTACGTACTTCCGTTGGCTGCTGTCACGATGGCTGCCTTTGCCCGCCCTGAAATCTCCCAACCACTGGACGAGATTTCAAATATCAAAGTTAATGATTTATCGGAAGTTATGAAAAAATATGCCGATAAAAATGTGTCAACGCCCGTAGAAAAAGCTACACTGAAGATGAAAGTGGTAGACGAAAAAGGGAAGCCCGTAATAGGAGCTACCGTACTCATCGTAAACACTACCAAGGGTACGGTAACAGACACAGAGGGCAACTTCACGCTGGAAGCCGGAACCGACCAACAGCTTCAAGTGGTCTACATTGGTATGGATGCAGTCACACTGTCTGTCGCAGACTGCCTGAAAAAGACCGACCAGACTATCCGACTGACAGCCAACAATGGAGGACAAGACTTAAAAGTCGTATCCCCCAGCCCACAAGCTGTGGCTTCGAACGACCGGACCTTTGACGTTGTGGAACAAATGCCGGCATATCCAGGTGGCATGAAGGAATGTCTGAAGTTTATGGCACGCAATCTTAAGTATCCTACCAAAGCCCAGGAAGCCGGTAAGCAAGGACGGGTCATCGTACAGTTCATCGTGCAGAAGGACGGTTCGCTGAGCGACCTCCACGTACTTCGGCCGGTCGACCCGTGGCTGGATGCGGAAGCTATCCGGGTGATTGGCACTATGCCGAAATGGAAACCGGGCATGCAGGACGGTCAGGCGGTTGCCGTGAAATTCACCCTGCCGGTCACTTTCGCGCTGGAGGGTTCCAAAAATAAGCCGCAGGCAGGAAAGAATGATGTGGTAGTAGTGGCTTATGGTACAGACTCGGACACTCCGGCCGATGTACCGACCATCCAGATGCATCAGAACGGCAAGGATGGCTTGGGAAAAGAAGGAGTATCGCCGATGGTAATGATAGACGATACGGAAGTCTCAACCGAAACGATGAAAAAACTCGATCCGGAAAACATTGAATCGATCACCGTATTAAAAGATGTGTCAGCTACGGCCAAATACGGTCAGAAAGGAAAAAACGGAGTTATCCTCATCACCACCCGAAAAAAGTGAATAAATGTGCTTGCGTTTTATTGAAGAGCACGTACAGAAAAGACAAATAACGTCATATTTTCTTTTAAAAGAGGCTGTTTTGAAAGACAGCCTTTTTTTATTTTCTCTCATTTTGCTTTGAGAAATCAGCCTTTTTCACGACATTTGCACAATATCACCCTCGGAATAAAACCAATAATAATGAAACGAACTATTCTTATTACAGCGTGCTTATTACTATCGTTTTTCTTTCCGCTACAAGCCCAAATATTTGAATACATCAATATGGAGAATGGACTCAGCAGCCGAAGAGTCTTATCCATACAGCAAGATAAACAGAACTATATGTGGATTCTCACACATAAAGGTCTGGACCGATATAATGGAAAACAGTTTAAGCATTATCAACTCAATCATCATAAAAGTCCTCTCAGCTTTTACCCGAATCTGAATTTTCTCTATACAGACAAAGAAAATAATATTTGGGAAGCAGGTAAGGACGGACTCATATTCCGATATGACGAGCAAAAAGATTCTTTTCAGCTTGTATTCGATTTCAAGGCTGAATTCTCACAACTAAAGAAAATGCCCATTTCCAATATTTATATGGATTGGGAAAACAACATCTGGTTCTGTGTAAACCAGTATCAATACATATTCAATTACTACAATGATGAAAGCTACCAGTTATCACCGGGCATTCCAGACAATATTGTCTGTATAACTCATGCAGAAGGCAACAAATACTATTTGGCATCCGAACACCAGCTATACGAAGCACAACTAAAGAACAAACGACTAATCAATATAAAGAAAATCAACCTGCCAGATGTACATCTGATAGATTACATTTACTACAACAAGCCATCAAAACAGCTGGTTGTCAACACACTGTTGGATAAACTATTTATCTACGATACGCAAAGCCAGCAGGTAAGCAACACGGGCAATACCATGAAGGATATCGGTATAAACAAGATTATCCCCAGCAAAAAAGAAAAGAATGTCCTTCTTATTGCAACCGATGGAGATGGAGTATACAAACTCGACCTCGAGAAGCAGAAACTTGTTCAGTTCTTGAAAGAAGATACTCGGCGTCCCAATAAAATGAACGGAAGCATCATCAAAGATATCTACATGGACAATGCCAACCGTATCTGGAATGTGATCTATCCTACCGGCATAACAATCTATACCGAAAAATATCCGGCATACGAATGGTTCATGCATTCGGCCAATTATACAAATTCGCTTGTAAACAACTGCATCAACGGTATCATGGAAGACTCTGACGGCGACTCATGGTATGCGACGAGTAACGGAGTATGCTACTTCGACGTAAGCGAAAACAGATGGATTAATTTTCATTCATCACAAACTCCCAATGCAGACCAAAGCGAGAATCATATATTTACATCTTTGTGTGAAAGTAGTCCCGGAATCATTCTCGCCGGAGGATATATGTCTGGAATCTACAGAATAAACAAGAGAACACACGAAGTTACTTTCTTCCGGCAGAAGGATATCCGACAAGGAGAAGGCCCCGATAAATACATTCGCAGCATTTACCGCGACAACGAAAACCTTATCTGGATTGGAGGATTCTACCGGCTGAAATCATACAACCCGACCAATCAGGAAGTATGTGAATATAATGTAGGATACCCCATTACCTGCATCGCACAAAAAGACGAACATTCGTTATGGATAGGAACAATCAACAATCTGTTTATCTTCGACAAACGGAACAATAAAGTAATTCCTTTCGAAACGAATTTCGACATACAGTGTATCAATATGATATACAACGATCCGGCGAAAAATTATACTTATTTCGGAACCTACGGCAACGGACTGTTTATTTATGATAACCACACCAAAAAAGTAACCCGATATTACGATGAGAACTGTGGACTTATCAGCAATAACATTTACAGTATCGTGCCCGACAGAAACGGTAATCTGTATCTTGGTACAGAAAACGGACTGTCCTTTTTCGATACAAAAGCTGATACCTTTACCAACTGGACTAAAGAGCAGGGATTACTGGCTTCCAGCTTTAACCCCAATGCCGCCATCCATACAAGCGACGGATATATGATTTTTGGAAGCAACGAAGGAGTGATAGTACTTCCCGACAGCATCCAACTACCAAGGACCTTTACCAGTCACATGATCTTTTCCGATTTAAGTATCATGTACCGCACCGTGCATCCGGGAGAAAAAGGCTCTCCTCTTACACAAACTTTGGACCAGACATCTTGCATAGAACTGGATTACGACCAGAATACATTCTCGATGAACGTGTCGTCCATCAACTTCGACAATCCGTCCAACATCATGTACACATGGAAGCTGGAAGGATTCTACGACCACTGGACACCACCTTCGAGCGACAACCTGATAAGATATACCAACTTATCACCGGGAAGTTACACACTTCATGTACGTGCCATTCTGATGGATAACCATCAAGTACTGGAAGAACGGGAGATACAGATTCTCATAGGACGGCCTATCTGGATGACATTCTGGGCCTTTGTACTCTATGCCCTGATTATCATTGGCATAAGCTATGCCATTATGCGATACCAGATGATACGGCGCGACAAACAAATATCGCAGGCTAAAATAAATTTCTTCATGCAGACAGCACACGATATCCGTACGCCGCTGACGCTTATCAAAGCACCTTTGGGAGAAATTTTGAAAAACGAACAACTGACGGAACAAGGTACGACAAATCTGAACCTCGCCATACAAAGTACAGACAACCTTTCCGAACTGGCAAACAACCTCATGAATTTCCAGAAAGAAGAATTGTACAGTTCCAGAATACTGGTAACTCAGCATGAACTGAACCAGTATATACAAGGATATATGCAGCAATTCAAGGCTTATGCCGAGCAGAAAGGAATAGACTTTCAGTACAAAAGCAGCTTCAGCAGTCTGGAAGTATGGATTGACCAGAACAAGATTGATTCCATCTTACAAAACCTGCTAAGCAATGCCTTGAAATATACGTCGAAAGGAGGAAGTGTAATTATAGAAGCCGGACATAACAAAAGCCGCTGGACACTGATTATAAAAGATACTGGCATCGGAATACCGAAGGAGGACCAGAAAAAACTGTTCAAATTCCTGTTCCGAGGAAGCAATGCGACCAACCAGCTCATCACAGGTTCTGGTGTAGGCATGCTGCTGACATACCGTCTGATCAAAAACCATGAAGGTAAGATCAGCTTTACCAGTACGGAGAATGTGGGAACAACATTCCAACTGAGCTTCCCTATCCGGAGCGAACACTACCAGTACCGGAACGAGGAATACAACGGCAGCGTGGCACCAGTCCTGCTACAGGACGGCATCTCGCCTGTCATGCCCGTCGTGGAACCTCTGCAGGTAACGACACACCCCGACAGTCCCCGCATCATGATAGTAGAAGACAATGCCAGCCTCCGCCTGTTCCTGATGAAAAGTTTGTCGGACACTTATCAGGTAGAAGGAGCAGAAAACGGTCAGGAAGCTATCGACAAGATAAAAATCCAGCAGCCCGACCTTATTATATCGGATGTGATGATGTCGGTTATGGATGGAGAAACCATGTGCCGCACCCTGAAGTCAGACATCGAAACCAGCCACATCCCAATAATATTGCTCACAGCCTTAGGAGATAAAAAGGATATCCTGCGCGGACTGGAAACAAAAGCCGACATGTATATTGTCAAGCCTTTCGACCTGATGGTACTGAAGGCCAACATCAGCAATATACTGGAAAACCGTGAAATCATACGTAAAAAACTGCAACAGGCATCAATCAACATCGAAGCCAAACCCGAAGAGATTGATATGCCTACTAATCTGGACAATGAATTTATGCAAAAGGTTACCACCCTGGTAAAAGAAAACCTGGGAAAAGACCTTACGGTAGATACGCTTTGTGCGGGAATGAACATGAGCCGTACCAGCTTTTACAACAAGATAAAGGCACTTACCGGCATGGCTCCCAATGATTTCATCAGAAACATACGTATGCAAGAAGCAGCAGTGCTGCTCAAAAGCCAGAAGTATACTGTAGCCGAAGTGGCCGACATGATGGGATTTGCCGACCCCAAGTATTTCACAGACACGTTCAAGAAATTCTATGGAGTACCGCCCAGCATTTATAAAAAGAGTGAATAACGAACAACTATAAGAACAATGAATTTTTACATCAAATCATTTCTGATTTTTACCCGTATCGGAGCTTTCACCATCGGGGGAGGATATGCCATGGTTCCCCTGATAGAAAATGAGCTGGTAGACAAAAAAAAATGGATTTCGAGAGAAGATTTCCTCGATTTAATGGCCTTGGCACAAACCGTACCGGGAATTTTTGCCGTCAATATTGCTATCTTTATCGGATATAAACTGAGAAAGTTCTGGGGAGCATTCTGGATGGCGTTAGGAACCATTCTTCCTTCTTTCATCATCATGCTTGCCATTGCCTTGTTTTTCCAGCAGTTCAAACATATCCCGGCTGTAGAGAACATCTTTAAGGGAATCCGTCCGGCTGTAGTGGCACTGATTGCTGCCCCGACTTTCAAAATGGCAAAATCAGCCAAAATCAACCGGTATAACTTCTGGATTCCTTGTGTTTCTGCACTGCTTATCTGGCTGCTCGACTTCTCTCCTATCTATGTCATCATACTAAGCGGAGTGGGCGGTTACCTGTACGGGCGATATAAAGACAAACAAAACTTAACGGAAGAAAATAAATAACCATGATATTCTTACAACTATTCTATACATTTTTCAAGATCGGCCTCTTCGGTTTTGGAGGAGGCTACGCCATGATTTCCATGATTCAGGGCGAAGTCGTTACACGCCACGAATGGCTCAGCTCTACAGAATTCACCGATATTATCGCCATCAGCCAGATGACTCCCGGTCCTATCGGGATTAATTCGGCTACTTATGTGGGATATTCTGCCGTCGTTAATGCCGGATACTCTCACGCCATAGGCGTTTTAGGTTCGACTGTTGCCACCGTTTCGGTAGTACTGCCGTCGTTTATTCTGATGGTGCTGATAAGTAAATTCTTTCTGAAATACCAGAAACATCCGATTATTGCTTCCGTGTTCAAGGGATTACGCCCGGGAGTCGTCGGACTGCTGGCAGCAGCTGCACTGGTTCTGATGAATGGAGAAAACTTCGGTACATACAACTGGCAGATTCTAACCAGCATTCTGCTTTTTGGCGGTACGTTCATCGCTTCCTACCGCTATAAAATCAATCCGATTCTTCTGATTGTAATCTGCGGATTTATCGGTTATGTCACGTTTGGATACATTCTTACACCTCAATAAGCCGAAAAGGTTCCGACAGCCAACAGATACAGATTTTCCCAAGGCCTCAGCGCATTGTAATAAACAGATGAGGGGCTGTTGGAAAATTCATGCAGACATTTTTTTATTTTTTGTACAAAAGATTTCAGAATTTGTACAAAAAATAAAAAGATATGCTGACGTTTTTTTCAGCTTCCGCCAACGTCAGAAAAATATTTCCCCGCAGTAAAAAAGCAATTTCCTACAACTTGCCTGCAAGCAGTGGAGAGGCAAGCAACGATTCGAATGAAGAATAAATTTCGGAAGTCGTGCCGAGTGTGACGACCAGCCTGTTCGCCGCCTGCACATTGACCACAGGTAAGCACTGTTCTCTTGCGGCATCAGAAAGTCCAAGACACAAATATCCGTTGCGGTTCATCGCATTTTGCGTCCAGTGCCGCAATGTTTCATCGGTAGCTTCCAGATAAATACACTTGTTTCCTTTCACGGCAGGAGAATAAATGCCATGCATCGAATCGAAACGGATGTCATCGTGCGGGAAAAGATTATCCATCTTATGAGCCAATATCAAGTCTTCGGTCACTCCACACTCCAGCCCCTCTCCTTTTTTCATCAGCCAAAGTCTGTCGCCAAGCACCAACGCCTGCTCGATGTCGTGGGTAGACATCAGGATAGCACGCTGTTCTTCTCCGGCAAGCCGGTGCAGCAAGGTCATAATTTCAATACGACTTACCACATCGAGAAAAGCGGTCGGCTCGTCAAGCAATATCAAAGGACACTCCTGAACCAACGCTTTGGCTATCATCACCTTCTGACGTTCTCCATCCGACAGCTCGGCGGTATATTTCGAAGCCTTGTCGGCTATGCCTACGGCTTGCAGTGCATGCTCGATCTTTTCATTATCTTCGCGACTTAACCTTCCGAAGAATCCGGTATGTGGCTGGCGTCCCAAAGCGACAAGCTCCCGTACCGACAATCCTCCGGCTTGCGTCTTGTCGGTCAGCACAATCCCTATCGCACGCGAACGTTCTTTGGGAGAGTAACCGGAAAGACTCTTGCCCAGCAGGGAAATCTCTCCCGACAGAGAAGGCTGTACGGCGGCCAACGTACGGAGAAGTGTGGATTTTCCCGCTCCGTTAGCTCCCAGCAGACAAGTCAGTTCTCCACGATACAGGCTGAAGTTCAAGTGATGATGTACCGTTTCCTCCCGTTTTCCACGACGATAACCTATGTTCAGATTCTTACCTTCTATGACAACAGACTTCGGATTCATGCTTTTAATTAAAATATTGTATTTTCCGCTGGTTGATAATCACGTAAATAATTACCGGAGCACCCAGCAGAGGTGTTACGGCATTGAGCGGAATAATGCCCGATTCACCCGGCAAGATACAGATAAGATTGCACAATAACGCTACGGCACTACCTGTAAGCAGTGTAACCGGCATAAGTGAATTGTGATTCGACGTTCCCAACATCAGTCGTGCCATATGTGGAACCGCCAGACCGATAAAGGCGATCGGCCCGCAAAAGGCTGTTGTAACGGCTGTAAGCAGACCGGTAGCAAGCAACAACAAGTTACGGACACGGCGTATATTAATACCTAAATTTTCGGCGTAACGCGTGCCAAGCAGCAAGGCATTAAGAGGCTTTATCAGCAAGATGGCGACCAGCAGTCCCAATAGCGTAACGACAGAAAAGCCGGGAAGCTGCGCCATCGAAACACCTCCAAAGTTGCCTAATCCCCAGATTACAAACGAATGGACCCCTTCGGCTGTAGAAAAGAAGTTGAGCAAGGAAATCACCGACGAAACAACGTAGCCAATCATGATGCCGGCAATAAGCAACATCACATTGTTTTTTATCACGACCGACAGAAATAAGATAACTGCCATAACCAAAACGGCTCCGGCAAAAGCCCCGGCAACCACAGAAAGAAAACCGGAAAGTACAAATTCACCGGCAACAATGCTTCCTCCTCCTGCCAACAAGACCAGCGCAACTCCCAGACTTGCCCCTGAACTGATACCCAAGATAGAAGAGTCGGCAAGCGGATTACTGAATACAGTCTGGAGCATCAGCCCCGATGCAGAAAGAGCCGCTCCGCAAAGTAATGCTGTAACACACTGGGGAACACGCGATTCCCATATAATGAAGCGCCAGCTTTCCTTTTCCGCATCCCCGCCAAGCAAGATACGTCCTACCGCCCTGAACGGGATGTCTACCGAACCGAATATCAAGTTTGCCGCAACGAGCACTACAATGATTCCTGCAAGCACACAGCCATATATATATCCTTTATTCGCCTTCATGCATACGAGGTTTAACTTATCACTCCGCTAAATTAGTAAAATATCTCGGAGCATAGTCTTTCAGAACTTCCGGATGAAAGACTTTTACCAAATCTTCCAGCAGAAGTTCGGGATGAAAAGGTACTTCTTCGTAAAAAGAAATGCGGCTGGTATTGCATCCGTATACCCGTCGGTTACGGAATGCATCAAAATTGGCATAAGGCGCATAGTCGTTCTTCAGTTCCCGATAAGTCTTGTCAGTCTGCTGATTATATTTTATCAGCCAGAAATCGGCATGCTGTCCTCTGTCGAACACCGCTTCGAAGGCCAGCGATGCCGAACCACTCTGTGGAATATCAGAAAAGATATAGCGTGCGCCGGCATCAGCATACACTTTTGCCATCGTACTGTTTCCTCCCGGCACATACCAGGTTCCTCCAGTCTTCAGTTCCGTAATAACAGTCGGCTTGGGTGATATATCTTTTACCCGATTACGAAGTGAGAGATATTTCCGTTCCACTTCGGCAAACAGCGAGTCGGCTTCTTGTTCTTTGCCGAACAAAAGTCCGTAAAAACGCACCCACTCGGCACGTCCCAACGCCGAAGTTTCCATATAATCGGCACATTCCAGAATCGGCACGTTCAGCTTTTCTATCCGTCCGTATCCTCCACTATTCTGATAAGGTGAAAGCAATATGGCATCTGGATGCATGTCGATAACCTTTTCTATATCCGGATTCATGCTGCTTCCCGCATCCGTAACGCTGCCATTCCGGCAGCCTTCCAGCACGGCAGGAATACGCATATACTGCAAGTCGCATACACCTTTTACCTTATCCAAGGCTCCCAGTTCCTGCAAAAGCCCACAATGTACCGACGAATAGACCAGTGCCCGAGTCAGAGGTACCTGTATCACGGTTCCTTCGGGAAGTGACATCGCAGTCGTATCCTTCTTGTCCACCAGCAGATAAGTATGAAGTATTTGCAACGTGTCCCAGGGATTCCTTAACGTGACTTTCGTATATCGGTCATACTTTACAATCTGTAAGTTCTCGGCATAATGCAACCGGAGCGTATCTCCCTGCTCCTGCAAAAAAGAGGTCTTGCTCTTTCCACCGCAAGCAGAAAGCAGCAAGACCATAAGTACTATATGGGCAGATAGTATGTATCTCTTCAAAACATTCTTTACGACAATCATTTTCTTAAATGCAAATAAAACAAGAACAACATGGACGGGAAAAAATCCCGCATTTTGTACTTGAAATAAAATTTATACAATCAGTTTACGTTCCTGTAACCTTTTCCTCGAAGGTACAAGCGTGACACGTTTTGCAGGTCTTCTGACTTACTCCGGTTTGTTATGCCTTCCCGCCTTTTCATTCAACCCGAAGAAACGGCAGTGGCTCGAAGTGGTAAACAAACCTTTATCACGGAGCTTACAGCAGCGGGACTGTCCGGGACTTTCACCCGATTCCCTTTTCATCCGCAGCTTCGCACTACCAATCGGGAAGCCTGACGGAACAAAACTGTGACAAATATATGCAATAACTTCGTACAATACAACAGAACGTGAACCAAAATCCAAATTTATTTGTTTACTTTGCACATATACTTTATAATAAAACAGTCTCATGATTACAGCAGAAAATATTTTACTTGTCGGCTCTGTCCTGATATTTACCAGTATTCTTATCAGTAAAACCGGATATCGTTTCGGTATTCCTACCTTGCTTTTATTCCTGTTGGTAGGAATGGCATTCGGCAGCGACGGACTGGGCATTCAGTTCAATAGTGCTTCCGACGCCCAGTTCATCGGTATGATGGCACTGAGTATCATTCTGTTTTCCGGCGGTATGGATACACGATATGCCGATATCAAACCCGTGCTAAAGCAAGGCATACTGCTTTCTACTGTAGGAGTGCTGGTCACCACGCTGCTGACAGGTTCGTTTATTTTCTTTCTTTCGAATCATACACAGGCTAACATAGAACTTACGCTGCTGGTTTCCCTACTGCTTGCAGCTACCATGTCGTCAACCGACTCTGCATCGGTATTCAGCCTTCTGCGTTCCCAACGGATGAATCTAAAATACAATCTTCGTCCGATGCTGGAACTGGAAAGTGGTAGTAACGACCCAATGGCGTACATGCTTACCATCGTGCTTATTCAGGTTATAGGCAGTGGAAGTGATTTTAACATAGGTATCATACTGAAAGATTTGTTTCTGCAGTTCCTCTTCGGCGGAGTTCTGGGATATGCTTTCGGAAAGTTCGCTGTATGGCTTATCAACAAAATAGAACTTTCCAACGGTGCACTCTACCCTATTCTGCTGCTCAGTATTGTCTTCATCACTTTCACGCTTACCGATTTGGTAAAAGGAAACGGATATCTTGCCGTATACATTGCAGGAGTAATCGTGGGCAATGCCCGGCTGGCTTTCCGAAAAGAAACAAACACTTTTATGAACGGACTTACCTGGCTGTTCCAGATTATTATGTTCCTTACACTGGGACTTCTGGTCAATCCGCACGAAATGCTCGACATTGCAGTTACAGCTTTGCTTATCGGTATATTTATGATTTTGATAGCACGCCCTGTCAGCGTATTCCTCTGCCTGCTTCCTTTTAAGGGAATCAGCAACAAGGCACGCATTTTTATTTCATGGGTAGGATTAAGAGGTGCCGTACCTATTATTTTTGCCACTTATCCGGTTATAGCTCAGATACCAGGTTCCAATCAGTTGTTCAACATCGTATTTTTTATTACCTTGTTGTCGCTCATCATACAGGGTATGACTATCTCGAAAATGGCACGCTGGCTCAAGCTCGACCTTCCCGAAGAAAAAGAAGGGAATGACTTCGGCGTTGAACTGCCCGATGAAATAGACACTCATCTAAACGATATAACCTTGACAGAAGATATGCTGACTGTGGGCAACCGACTGGCTGATATGAACATCCCAAAGGGAACACTGGTCATGCTGATTAAACGCGGAAACGAATTCATTATCCCGAACGGACAGATTGAACTGCACGCAGGCGATAAGTTGCTGGTCATGTCAGAAAAGAAATAAAAGTAAGGTAATCAGTACTTTGTTTCCATTTTATTTATTAAATTTGGGATACAACTTTTAATCTCAAACTTTATGGAAACATATCTTTTTTGGTTAATCCCCACTGCATCTGTATTAGCACTTGCTTTTGCAGGGTATTTCTATAAACAGATGATGCGGGAAAGTGAAGGCAGCCCTGAAATGCAAAAAATAGCAGCGCACGTGCGCAAGGGTGCCATGTCTTATTTAAAACAGCAATATAAAATTGTTACATTAGTTTTTATCGGACTGGTTGTTCTGTTCTCCATTATGGCATACGGATTCAACCTGCAAAATCATTGGGTTCCGATTGCTTTTCTTACAGGAGGTTTCTTTTCTGGATTATCTGGCTATCTGGGCATGAAAACTGCGACCTATGCTTCGGCACGTACGGCCAATGCGGCACGTCGCTCTTTAGACAGCGGACTACGAATTGCTTTCCGAAGCGGAGCAGTCATGGGACTGGTCGTAGTGGGATTAGGATTGTTCGATATTTCTTTCTGGTATCTTCTTTTGGAATATTGTATTCCGGATGATGCCATAAATCCGACTGCCAAGTTGTGTATTATAACAACCACGATGCTGACATTCGGCATGGGAGCATCGACACAAGCTCTGTTTGCCCGAGTGGGAGGAGGCATATATACTAAAGCAGCCGACGTGGGAGCCGATCTGGTGGGAAAGGTAGAAGCCGGTATTCCTGAAGATGATCCTCGTAATCCTGCTACGATAGCCGACAACGTAGGCGATAATGTGGGAGATGTTGCTGGCATGGGGGCCGACTTATACGAATCGTATTGTGGCTCTATTCTGGCAACAGCAGCATTGGGAGCCGCAGCCTTTATCGGTACAGGCGATACGGTAATGCAGTTCAAGGCTGTCATTGCCCCTATGCTGATTGCAGCCATTGGAATAGTTCTTTCCATCATCGGTATATTTGCCGTACGTACTAAAGAGAATGCAAGCATAAAAGAACTGCTTAAAGCCCTTTCAACCGGAACAAGCTTGAGCTCTGTTCTTATCGTAATTGGTACGTTCTTTATACTATGGATGCTTGACATTACAAACTGGATAAATATAGCTTTTGCCGTTGTGGTGGGACTTGTGGTAGGAGTTATCATCGGACAATCTACAGAATATTATACTTCCCAGTCGTATAAGCCTACACGAAAACTTTCGGAAAGTGGAAAAACCGGTCCGGCTACGGTCATTATTTCCGGCATCGGATTAGGTATGATTTCAACGACAATTCCTGTCATCGCTGTCGTAGCCGGTATCATACTCTCCTACTGGCTGGCATCCGGATTCGATTTCAGTAACATCAGTATGGGATTATACGGTATCGGTATAGCCGCTGTAGGAATGCTTTCTACCTTAGGCATCACACTGGCTACCGACGCTTATGGTCCGATAGCCGACAATGCAGGAGGAAATGCTGAAATGAGCGGATTGGGTGAAGATGTACGCCGCCGCACCGATGCTCTCGATTCGTTGGGAAATACTACTGCCGCTACAGGAAAAGGCTTCGCTATCGGTTCGGCTGCATTGACGGGGCTCGCCTTGCTTGCCTCGTATATAGAAGAAATCCGAATCGGACTGGAGCGTATCGGTACAACAGTTCTTGAACTTCCGGGAGGAAACAGCATCACACTCAGCGAGGCAAGTTTCACAGATTTCATGATGTATTACGATGTTACATTAATGAATCCAAAGGTACTTGCCGGAATGTTTATAGGCAGTATGATGGCTTTCCTGTTCTGTGGACTGACAATGAATGCGGTAGGACGTGCTGCTGCCAGCATGGTAGAAGAAGTACGTCGTCAGTTCCGTGAAATAAAAGGTATACTGGAAGGAAAAGCGGAACCTGATTATGCCCGCTGTGTGCAGATTTCTACCCAAGGAGCACAGCGTGAAATGGTATTTCCTTCTTTACTGGCCATAGTGGCTCCTATCGTAACGGGATTACTTTTTGGCATTCCCGGTGTAATCGGCTTGCTGATTGGCGGACTGGCTTCTGGTTTCGTACTTGCCATATTCATGGCAAATGCCGGAGGAGCATGGGATAATGCGAAAAAATATGTAGAAGAAGGAAACTTTGGCGGCAAAGGAAGCGAAGTACACCGTGCTACAGTCGTAGGTGATACTGTAGGCGATCCGTTTAAAGATACTTCCGGTCCCAGCCTGAATATCCTTATTAAGCTAATGAGCATGGTGGCTATTGTCATGGCTGGACTGACTGTTTCCTGGAGCCTCTTCTGATAAATATTGCTTCTATAAGAACATTTAATTTTCCAACCCTTCACGTCTCTCATATTTATCCCAGAAAGTTAAACGACAAAGTGGGCATAAGACGTGAAGGGTTTTCAATTAGTTTCTTTTAAAACTATTTCTTTTGCAATAAACAAGTCAAAAACTTTGTACACAAATAAAATTAGACTACCTTTGCGGCTTCAAATTACTAAATTTTTATTTTAATGAAGAAACTTCTATTAATTGGCGCAGCGACGCTAATCGTTTCAACTTCAACTTTTGCGGGAGATTATTTAACTAATACCAATCAGCATGCTGCTTTCTTACGTATGGCAGCACGAGGTGCTTCGATTGACGTAGATGGAGTATATAGTAATCCTGCCGGACTGGCTTTTTTATCTAAAAATGGATTTCATTTATCACTAACCGGACAAAGCGCATATCAGACGCGTGAAATAGCTGCCACATCCGGACTTTGGACATTGGATGGAAAAGAAACTACACAGAATTACAAAGGAACTGCTTCGGCTCCATTTATTCCTTCTTTCCACGGCGTGTATAAAGATGACAAATGGGCTATTTCCGCAAGTTTTGCAGTAACTGGCGGTGGAGGAAAAGCTTCTTTCGATAATGGTCTGCCCATGTTTAATGCACTGGCTACCGCCATGTTGTATCAACAGCAAATTACCCCAGACAAATATACCATCAATACGGCAATGGATGGCAAACAATACATCTATGGCGTACAGTTGGGCTTGAGCTATAAAATAAATGACTGGCTCGGTGTTTATGCAGGAGGGCGCATGAATTACGTGAAAAGTGGGTACGAAGGTTACCTGACTGCTTCTCTCAAAAAGGACATTCCACAAATGGGAGGTAAGGAAATCGCAAATTTGGCTTTGGATTGCGATCAAAGCGGATGGGGTATTACTCCAATCATCGGCGTGGATGCCAAATTAGGGAAATGGAACTTCGGTGCAAAATATGAATTTATCACAAATTTGAACATTGAAAATCAAACTCATACACTGAAAGTACCTGAAGATGTTCCAGATGAGGTATTAAAGCCTTATGCCGATGGAAAACAAACTCCCAGTGACATACCTGCTATGTTGAGCGTAGCTGCCGGATATGAGATTTTACCTAATCTGCGTGCTTCCGTTGAATATCACTTTTTCGATGATAAGCATGCCGGTATGCTGAACGATCGTCAGAAAACATTGAAACACGGCACACATGAATATCTCGCCGGTTTAGAGTGGGATATTATTAAGGAACTCACCGTAAGTGGAGGTTTCCAGAAAACAAGTTACGGACTTAGTGATGAATTCCAGACAGACACCAGCTTTTACTGTAGTTCTTACTCGCTGGGATTCGGTGCACGTGTCAACTTCAATGCTGCATGGAGTATCGATATAGCCTACTTCTGGACTAACTACGATGACTATACTAAGACATTGTCAAGTTATAACAATACCGGAATCAAAGGTACAGACGTATACAGCCGCACCAATAAAGTATTCGGACTAAGTCTGAACCATAATTTTTAATTGTATTTCCAACCTTAAACGATAAACATTATAATACTCCTTTCTGCCTGTCATTAATTTTATCTGCTCATTGTAGATAGAATTAATGACAGGCTTTTTATTTTTTATGCCGATTTTTGAATAAGTAAAAACTTTATTAAAAGTATTAACATTAATAATCGGAAAGAGAGGAGCTTATGAAAAATTTCTTTGTTTTGTTTATTTTAACATTATTGTATTTTACAAGCAATGCCCAAACCTATCTTCCCAAAATTGAGAACAGTGATGCACACGATAAATATTGTCTGAAAGGGACTCCTCAAAGCCTCTATCATCGGACTTATGAGATTGCACGCGATTCACTAACCGGAGAACTTATCGTAGGAAATGAACTCGATTATATCTCCGAATTATCTTATCGCATCAATTTTACAGAAAATGGTAATGTACAAGATTTCCATTACATACACGATGGCAGAGCAACAACTTCTCTCTCCAATTTTTTCGATCCCGAAGGACGATATTGTACTTTACAAATCGAAGATAATATCCCAACGTCTTATCAGAGAAACTGGATAGATAACTATAAAGAGCCACAGTACAATCAAGGTTATGTATATCAGTTAATACAAGAAGAATATGCCATGTCATACTTTGGCGATTCATTACTTCTGACAAGCCGTGATACAACTCATTGCATTGAAAAAGATAATATTATCCTATCGCTTTTCGTACCCGAAACAGACAACCAATATGATAATTATCCAATAAAAGACAGTACCTATTATGCACATTACATAGACAGCTGTAGAAATAATGTGATCCCTCAAAACAGAACACTTAACTTATATAACGAAAAAGAGCAACTCTCCGTAACAATAGAATACACTCCTATCAGCAAACATCCTTCATTTATAGAATATTTCTATTATGATAAAAATGGAATGCTAACACTCAATAAAAGACTCAGTTATGTAACATTCGATGAATCTGGTGAAGTTATATATATCAGCGCTCCCCTAAGCGATATTTTCCGTTATGAATATCCCGAAGACTCCATTGACCAACAAGGGAACTGGACCAAAAGATATGTATTCCGCCAGTTCAGGGAAGAGAAAGAACAACCACTTTATTTAGAATACCAACAGATCAGTTATGTACATTAAAAATTAATCCATAATAAATGATGAACAGAATAACTATCATTATTGTCTGTTTGCTAATTTCTTTCACGACAGGAATTGCTCAGACTGAAAGCCTATCTGCCCGCCAAATGCAAAAACAGGGGCTGGTAAATATCCAGACACTCGATCAAAGTATTTTGGTAGATTTAATGTATGCCAAAGCAGATAACTTCGTCGGAAGGATCTTATATACAGACCTCAAAGAAGCTTATTTACATCCCGAAGCAGCCAATGCACTAATAAAAGCACAAAAACTGCTAAAAGCCATTCACCCTTCATATCGACTGATTGTATACGATGCTACACGTCCAATGTCCATCCAACAAGAAATGTGGAACACAGTAAAAGGAACTTCTTCCGAAAATTATGTATCCGATCCAGCCAATAAAGGAGGTGCACATAATTATGGTTTTGCTGTCGATGTAAGCATATATGATACTTTGCGAAAAGACACAATCCCCATGGGTGTGAAAGTAGATCACTTATTCAGCGAATCAAACATAGATAAAGAAGATGAACTGGTACTAAGTGGAAAAATTTCGGCTGAAGCTAAAAACAATAGAGAGCTTTTACGATACGTAATGACACACTCCGGTTACCATACATTACGATCTGAATTCTGGCATTTCAACTATAAAGGATACAACCGCGACTGGCTAACAACTCACGGCTACAAGGCGATTCCATAACATGTCAGGGAAAAAACATTCTTATACTTTCAACGTCTAACCATAAAATTTTACCTCTATGATACGCATTCTGGCTTTACTTTTATTTACTCTGTTTACATTATCGGGGAATACACAACCTTGGAGAAAAGCATTAAAAAGCGCTCTCTTCAGAACTTGCGAACGAACAATAGTATCTAAAAAGCGCCTTCCTTACAAAACTCCAGAACCGAAACCTACAGTTGGGCGCAGATTATTTATGTTTAAATTAGATTCTATCCGAAAGGCACAGACAAACGAGAAACACCTTCCGCCCGCAGTCAAGATTCTACAGCCACAGCCAGCAGTTAAAAAAGCTTCGTCAGGAACAGGCCATCCAACAATTCATACGAAAAAAGAAAATCAACAAGAAAAAATATTAAACCGCTTCCTCTCATATGTAAAGATAGAAAGCCAGTCGGTCGATGTTCCCGACTTCGAAGCGTTCCCCATGACAGAGGGACAGAAAAAAATGTCAACGTTTCTGGCCGATGAAATAAAGTCTTTTGGAGGAAAGAATGTAGAAGTAACAGTCAGCAAAGATTTTTACGTATATGTAAAAATTCCTTCCAATCTTTCTGCTACCCAAAGCGAGACTATCCCCAACCTGTTCTTTACGGCTCATCTTGACGTAACCCCTGAAGCTCCGGGGAAAGGAATCCATCCCATTGTACACAGTAATTATCAGGGAGGAGAACTTACCCTCTCACCCGGCATCGTACTTAGTCCCTCCTCACCGACAGGAGCCCGTTTGAATGAATTAAAAGGTAAGACAATCGTTACCTCCGACGGAACAACACTGCTTGGTGCCGACGATAAAGCAGGTTGCACCATATTAGTTACCTTAATAGAAGAATTAATCAATAATCCACGAATCAAACACCCCGCCCTCTACTTTATGTTTTCACAGAACGAAGACATCGGTAGAGCAGCCTACCGTTATGACCCCACAATATTCGGGACAAGTCCCGATATCGTAATCGATGTAGATGGTGGAGAACCCGGTGTATTCTCTGCCGAAAATTTTACAGCAGCCGGACAAACCTTCTACTTTAAAGGAAACAAGGCTCATCCGGGCGACGGATTCAAGAACCAATATGCCGATGCACTTACCGCTGCTGCCTACTTCATGGGCTCCATACCACCTTCTGTGCATCCAAGTGCAAGTTCGGGCAAACAAGGATACCTGCACTGCTATGCATGCGAACATCCCGTCGATGCATCCGGCAAAACAATAGACGAGGATTACATCACAAAATACCGTATCCGCTATTTTGACCAACAGGAAGGCGACAGTCTGAGAGCTTATCTGTATAATGCCTATCAAAAAACATGCAAAGCTTTTCCATTCGTAAAAATCGCCCCGTCAGAAGAAGTGAAGCAATATGACAACATTGCTTACACAATGTATAAGCACACTCCTGAAATTATTCAGAAAGCAGCCTTGAAAGAGGACATACTAATGACTCCCAAAAGTGAACGTGGAGGAACCACTTCTTCCATGCTGGTTACTACAGGAGCTCTTCCGGGAGGACCATGCATTTACTCCGGACAGCAGGCAGCCCATAGTTGTCTGGAATGGTGCTGCATAGAAGATTTAGCCCTGATGGTACAGGTCCTGAAAAATATTATCAATGAGACTCTGCAATATGAAAAGCCATGAATGAACAAGAAAAGCTACCTAATCATTTTCTACAATAGTATTTATATCACATTATTATTCGATTTACATTTTAATACTTTACCATGGATACATTTATATATGCCTTTATCTATTTTACAGCAACAATCGTATTTATAAGGATATTCCTTAATCCGCTTAAAAGATTTCTCGCAACAATAGGTGAACCTTCTATCAGCTATACCATCGATGGAATCGGCTATCGCATAATAGGAAAGCACGAACTCGAGATAGTTCCTATCAAAATATTAAAAGTAGAAGACAGTGAATCTCTCATAGAGGCTAATAAATATGAAATGAAAGCAATACATAACTGCGAAAAAGCTTATCTCGAAATACCCGAAAATATCGAAAACAAAAAAGTAGTATCCATAGGAAAACGAGGGATGCAAGGATGCTGTACGGTTTGTTATATAAAACTTCCCTCAAGCATCCGGCTGATAAAAGATGAAGCATTTGCCGAATGTCATGAACTGATAGAACTCTCTCTCCCCGATTCTGTCAAAAGTATAGGTAATTCAACTTTTAGAGGTTGTTTCTCCTTGGAAAAAATCACCTTAGGCAGTGGATTAAAGAAAATTGGCAGTTGTACTTTTACACACTGCGACAATTTGAATGAAATACACTGCATGGGACTTCCTCCGACGGTTGGAGCCTATACTTTTAATAAACAACTGCTATCGCACTGCACACTGTTTGTCAAAGCGGAATATCTTGCACACTATCAGCAAGCAGCCGACTGGAAAGCCTTTACCCATATAAGAACAGAATAACTTACTATTGAAACAGATTATGATGTAACAGTCAACCAATAAAAATAAAGCTATGAAGACATTACTCAATTTAAAAAACGAATTCAGAGAGTGGCTGTCACTCGTTATGTCGGCGCTGGTTATCTTATCTCTGACAGGTTGTTCCGACAGTTCTGACCCTTCTTCCCAGGACGAGAATGAGGATGATACAAATCCTGTTGCAATGATTAACATTTCCGATGTTACGGAAAATGCAGACTTTCTCATGCTGTGTCAGGACGGAAGCTACATTATGGGAGATTTCAATGCAGACAATGGCTATGGATTGTTTCTGGTAGATTTTGGTGTGGGAGAACAACGGGAAGAATTAACTATCATGGTTAATCCGGAAGGAATCCCCGAAATGCTGACATACAAAGAAACAACATTCGTTATCCGAAACATTACCGATAGTAATTTCGACCTTGCAACAATCGACAGTCAGGAAAATATAAAATATTACTGGGACATTCCATACGATTTTGGAGATACTGCTTCCAGATCCTTCGAAAGTCTGGTATGGACTTTTTCACAACCATTTAAGAAATGGTATGAACAAACGGCCGGAGGCATCCGCAACTTTACCTGGGATGAGCATACAAAAAAAATGATTATCCCTTATCTATTTAAGGTCGCAGCTTTCGGAGTAATTGCCAGATCCGTTGTAAAACCCAACAAACCCAATCCGTCTCCATATCTAAGCCTCATACAAGCGGTTATAAATGAAGGATACAAATCAGGATTATGGAATGTAAAAACAGCTTCGTGGTTCGATGATTCAATCAATGCAATAAATGATTTAGACATCAAATGGGAAAATAAAGCATGGAATTTTAAATTCAGAATCGAAGGTGTCATTGAACAAATTATAGATCTCAGTGGCAGATTAAACGACCACGGAGATAAACTTCTTTATGAAAAATCCCACAATAAGCCAAAGATGGATCCTATATTTGATGCAGAAGAATGGCAAATCAAAGTTTCGCCGACAGTGATAGAAGCTGGTCCCGATGCCGCAACTTATCTGGTAGACGTCAGTTCGCAAGCTCAATGGAAGGTGGAGAGTCATGCCGACTGGTGCAAAGTTTCCCGCCAAGGCAATCAGGTTGTAGTAGAAGTCGAAGCCTATCAAGGAACAGAAACACGAAGCTGCGAGGTTAAAATAACGACACAAACTTATACTCCGGAAATTCCTCCCGCAACATTTGCCGTCGTCCAGCAAGGAGTACTTTTTGAATTGTCCGAATCTCGACTATCTTTCAAGCCAGAAGGTTCAACACGTGGAGTATATGTATATACCAACGAACGCATTACATCGTGGAAAGTCACGGCATGGCCGGAATGGGTAGCCGACATCGACGAAACAGAAAATTCTTTTTACATTAAAGTCAAAGAAAATACAACGGGAGAACCTCGCAGCGGACTTCTTACCGTGACAGGATATATAGAAAACGGCACTTGGATAGACCGTACAATTGAACTTGTACAGTCGGCAGATCAAGGATGGAACAATACATTATGGTATTTTGAAGGTAATTACATTGTAACTTCAGAAGGGCAAAGTACCTCCTCTATCATTAAATTTGACCTGAATATACAGGATGTCGCAACCCAAAAGTTTACGTTGAATTATGAAGGAGTGGATCTCTCTCCTACCGGGGACATAGACGAAATGAAAATAACGCTTAGTGAGGATGAAGAAGGACAGCTTATCCTAAAAATGTCGGAATATAATGAAATAAGGGAAGACAACGACAACTGGGATAAAATAGATATACAGCAACAAATTACCATCAAACGGATTAGCGACGATGCCGCCAATGGCATAATTAGCGGAAGAAGTGATTTTGAAGGTAAAGGGTTTGGCAAATATTATCATACCATTCTTACTTACGATGGAAATATAACAGGCACCCGAAAACAATAGCTCAGCTCGGCTGACAAAAACGAAAGTTAGTCTTCAAAGCCCACAAAAGCTTTAAGACTAACTTTCGAGATTTACTGACCAACTTCAGCTTATATCATACGAAAAAGATCATCAGTCTTCCATTATTTTTTGTACAAATTTCAAAATCTTTTGTACAAAAAATAAAAAAACATCAAGACGTTTTTTCTGCAATCGGCTGAACTTTATCCCCAATATTGATGTAATGGTATCTTTACGACCCTATTATGTAGTTATATTTTCCATACGTATCTCCTATTTATAGCGACAACAAATCCATATTATTAGTCTATCTTTACGAAAAATTTAGAATTTTCTTATGCAAGCAGACTAAAGATAAGAAAATTTTATACATTTGTCTAATTATTAACACTTTAAAACAAAGGTAAAATATGCATCCCGACAAAAACTCAAATGAGTTTTTCAGACTCCAGTCTGATGTTTTAAAAACAATCAGAAAGTGGACAGGGATTTTATTGCTCGCATTATATATACTTTCACCAATTCATGCTCAGAGACCTCCGGCGTCACGTTACATAAACGATAATTCTTACTTCATTCATTTATCCACACAAAACGGACTTGCTTCCGATAAAGTACTGAATATCTTACAGGATCGATACGGCTTTATGTGGTTTGCAACAGAAAACGGACTCTCACGATTCGATGGAATACATTTCGTAAATTTTACTCATTCGAGAAAAGACAAAAACACCTTATCAAACAATGTTGTCACAGCATTATCAGAAGACCCATATGGTAATCTATGGATAGGTACACAAAACGGACTGAACCGTTACGACAATGTCCGGAATAAATTTTACAGATATGATACCCGAAACGGACTGAAAAATAACTTTGTCAGAGCACTTCATGCCGATAAAGAAGGGAATCTATGGATAGAAACGGCTCAGGGCTACCTGACATGCTATTGCCAGAAAGAGAACCGATGGACACACTTCAAGCATACTCCCGGAGTAAACGAGGGAAATTACTATTACTGGCAAATATATGAAGACTCTCTCGGGCTTTTATGGATAGGAGGACGTACCTTGCAGGGAATTGTTTTTTCAAAAAAAACACATAAAATGTTTTCGGCTCCTACTTGGTCGGATAAGGGCATGAAGCTCGAATCGGCTTTTTTTGTAAAAGCCAAGGACGGCAGCTTGTTTTCTTCGTCATTCGGCTCTATACAGAAATATGATTTCGAACAGCATAAGTTTGTCCATTATCGTTCCGTCCCGTTCGAAGCAACATGTGCAGTTACCGACAAAGAAGACTGTATCTGGATAGGTGGCTACGGAGGACTTGTCAGATGGCATTATCCGCAAGATAAAATCGAACAGTTTGTATCCGTAGCGGATAATTCCAATTCCCTGTCTTCCAACAAAATATTCTGCTTGTACACATCAAATGACGGATGCGTCTGGATTGGGACTGACAACGGAATTAATATGTATGCACCACACAAAAACCTGTTTCATACCTATCAGGGATACAACGTATCTGCCCTGATGGAAGCCAAAGACCGGCGCTTGTGGGTAGGAACTCAAAACGACGGAAGCTACGTTTTCGATTTTGAAAAGGAAAATATTGCTCACTTCAACTACCGGTTGATGACAAAAAACATCGACTATGCAACTTTCCAACGTGAAAAAGAGGTCATCCGCCAGTATATCAGACATGAAGCCATATACAGTGAGCAACAAACTCTGAACGAAAGTCTGGCCGACAATTATCAGAAATACCTGCATGCAGACTTACACTTCAGGTACCCGGACGAAAACCATGTATCATCTTTATATCAGGATAAAAAAGGCATGATTTACGTAGGTCTGTGGAACCATGTAGGATTCAACGTCTATAATCCGAAAAACAAACTATGGAAACGTTATGCGTTATGGAGTAAAAAACCGGACTATCACTACCCGCGCCTATGGTTAGGCAACCCGTTTGGCGCAAACTGGTATAATGGTTTTCTGGAAGACCGGAAAGGACGTTTCTGGTGCATCACCTGGGAGTGCTTCGGACTGAACCTGTTTGACCGTAAAACAGGACGGTTTGAATTCAAACATTACTTCCCGAACAATGTACCGTGCTTCCCACAAGGAAAAATAGAGCAAATCATCTATGATAAAGTCCGCAATCAATATTTTCTGAACGGCAAGAATACTTATTTCGGCTATTATGACAATAAAGAAAAACGATTCTACAAGTTTGGAGAACATTTTCCGGATGATTATACAAATCTGGATATTATAAAAGGATATTACCAATATAGTAAGGCAAAGATTTTTTCGCTTCCGAATGAATTTGGATGTGATTACATATTATTATCAGGAAGCAACAGACTCTATATGGCTAATGCGCAAAAAATAATGTACATGGACCTTACGAATCATTCCGTACATCCAGTATGCTCCATGCCGGAAAATAAATCTTTTGCCTGGACACTTTCTGCCGACGGGCATGCCATCATCGTTTATTGTGACAAAGGATTTATGTTGATTGATACCCTAAGACAGACTTGCATGCCGCTGGCTTCGTACAATACGGATCTGGTGTCAGAAAATGAGAACATCAAAGTTTTACTACAAACTCGTAATAAGGAATTGTGGATTGGAACATCTCATGCACTATGGAAACAGAACCGACCGCATAATAACTGGAGTCGAGTATCATCCGAGATTCAATCCTTCAATATCCTACGCGAAAAGGAAAACGGTGATGTATATGCCGGGAGCAGTAAAGGACTATATATTTTCCGCAAAGGAAAACAGATTGCTCACATTCCTTTTATGGCAAATAGTAAAAAGGGACTTCCCGGATCAGAGATCAGGGATCTATATTTACCTGATCTTCAG
>HF993285.1:21513-39791 GCA_000436795.1 Bacteroides sp. CAG:1076 | reverse complement strand
GATCTTCAGACGTGCTGGATTGCGACCAACGACGGACTGGCAAAATTAACCGACAATGAAATCAGTGTATTCGAGCATGACGATTTCAATCCGAACAGCCTCATCGATAACAATGTCTGTTCCATATCGGAAGGGCCTAATAAGCAACTTTGGATAGGAACATTTCAGGGACTTTGCCTGCTCGATACGAAAAATGAACATTTTACTGATATGACACAGCCTGGCAACGACTGCCTTACCTCAAGATTAACCAACTGTATTACCGAGGACCAGCAAGGAAATATCTGGATAGGCACGACAGAAAAAGGCATCAATGTCTTGTCCATCGATGCTGATACCATAGCTCATTATTATCATCAGCCATGGAATCCTAACAGTTTGCCCGACAATTATGTAGCATGTATCTTCTGTAGCCGGAATGGAACTATTTGGGCAGGAACTCATCAGGGAATAGTCAGATATGACAAAAAGCACAAACAATTCGAAAGAATCAGTCAGACAGGAGATTTTCAGATAAAGGGCATTCAGGAAGATTCTCTACAGCAGTTATGGATTACAACCAATGACGGACTGCTGTTATCAGATTCTACCGGAAACATTCTGCGAAGATTCTACGAATATCATGGGCTCCCGAACAATGACCTGTCAAAAGCTATCTGCCGACTGCATAATGGTAACATTGTTATTGGCAGCATGTATGGATTCAGCCTTTTCGATCCGGAAGTGCTGAGTCGCCCTCTTCCTTCACAGAAGATAATGCTGACTGATATTCAAGTAAATGGTTCAGCCTTCCCTGCCAATTTAAACAAAGAGTGGAAACTTAATCTCAAAGCAGAAGAAAATTCATTTGAAATCGACTTTGCCGCTACCGATTATGCATATAGCCCTTACTTGAAGTATCGATACCGACTGGTCCCTTTTGAAAAAAAATGGAATTATACCACTCCCCCATTACTTTCCGCCAAATATACCAACATACCCTTTGGCAAATATTGGCTCGAAATAGAAGTGACTAATGGCTATGGAGAATGGAATAACCAGACAGCTAAACTTTTCATTCATATCGCAACTCCGTGGTATTACTCCTGGTGGTTTATCATACTGCTCATCGGAAGTGGTATACTGGCTATCTGGGGAATAATCAGATTCAGAGAACGACAACTAAGAAATGAGAATGAACAACTGGAAGCTCTCGTGAAGGAAAGGACTGAAAAACTGTATCGGATAATGGAAAACAAAAACAAATTTTTCAACATCGTTTCGCATGATTTGAAAAGTCCGCTGAATCATCTAAATGTCTTATCGGCCACACTGCTGGAAGGATATAACGACTTGAATGACGAAGAGAAACTTCAAAAAATACAAATGATCTGTAAATCCTCACATCAGGGGAAAGCACTTCTCGACAATCTTCAGTTATGGGTTCTTTCACAAAAGGAAATGATCAGACCAGTTTTCCGACAGACAAATCTGACAGATGAAATAGAGGCTGTAATACAACTCTTAAATCCTAACATACAGAAGAAAGAATTAACCATTATTGCTCCAAGCCAGCCGATCATCGTATATACAGATAAAAATATGGTATCTACTATATTGAGAAACCTGATAGCCAACGCTATAAAATATTCTTATCGTAAGGGATATATTCATATATCGGCTAAAGAAGATAAAGACTACTGGTACATAAGTATAGAAGACTGTGGAACCGGCATATCACCAGAACGAATTGAAAAACTCTTCCAGATTGGAACAAAAGTATCTTCTCTGGGTACGGAAAAAGAAGAAGGAACAGGACTCGGATTACTGATAGTCAGCGAATTTATTAACCGTCTGGAAGAAAACATTCAGGTTAAAAGTACAAAAGGGAAAGGCAGCATATTTACATTTACATTACATAAAACCTTTAGAAAATGATAAAAATATTCATTGTAGACGACTCTGAAATACATTTGGAGGGAATGAAAAGTATTCTCAAACGGTCGGACAACTTAAACGTAGCAGCTACAGCACAAACTCCCGACGAAGCAAAACAATTGCTACGCAAAGAGAAATACGACCTGGCCATACTGGATATCAGTCTGGAAGAAGAAACAGACGGGCTTGATCTTGCACAATTGATCAAAGTAACCTATCCGGAAATGCCAATTATAATTCTTTCTCATTATAAAGAAATACGTTATATTATCCAATCACTGAAAATGCAATTAAACGGGTATCTGGCTAAAGATACTCAACCGGAAGATTTGATTAGTGCCATTCAGACCGTAGCTCAGGGAAAAGGTTTCTATTTTGGCAATACAATAGCTTATAATGATATTGTGAAAGCTTTCGGCGGAGAAGAGAACATAAAGAAAAGAAAACCATACGAATTAAGTGACAGAGAACTGGAAGTCATCCAACTTCTTGCCAACGGATATACCAGCAAAGAAATAGCAAACGAACTGAATATTGACCGTAATACGGTAGAAACATATAAAGACCGGATAAAAAGCAAGCTCGACTGCAAATCGGCTATCGAAATTGTTGTATTTGCCTACAAGAACAAACTTATAGATTAATTCTCAGTCATACAAGCAGCTATAACAGCCACTGTGCACTCTTTTTTAATAGAAAATAACACACCCGAACGAATTTAGATGAAAGAGATTGAACTTCGTCACATTTTTTTCTTAACTTTGCGCTGCAACTCAAAGCAAGATTATAAACAACTTTAAACAAAAAATATTGAGATTATGATGACTATTGACAAATTCAACTTTGCTGGAAAAAAGGCAATCGTTCGCGTTGACTTCAACGTACCTTTGAATGAAGAAGGTAAAATTACAGACGATACTCGTATCCGTGGTGCTCTGCCTACTCTGAAAAAAATCTTGGCAGACGGTGGCGCTCTGATTATTATGTCACACATGGGTAAGCCAAAAGGTAAAGTAAACGCTAAATATTCTTTGAGCCAGATTGTAGACGCTGTTGCTGCTGCTCTGGGTACTCCTGTAAAATTTGCTCCAGACTGCGCTAAAGCTCAGGATGCAGCTGCTGCTTTAAAACCGGGTGAAGTATTGTTGCTCGAAAACCTGCGTTTCTATCCTGAAGAAGAAGGCAAACCTGTAGGTATCGAAAAAGAAGATCCTGCATACGAAGATGCAAAGAAAGAAATGAAAGCTCGCCAGAAAGAATTCGCTAAAACTTTGGCTTCTTACGCAGACTGCTATGTAATGGATGCTTTCGGTACAGCTCACCGTAAACATGCTTCTACAGCTGTTATCGCTGATTACTTCGATGCAGACCACAAGATGTTGGGTTACCTGATGGAAAAAGAAGTAAAAGCTGTTGATAACGTATTGAAAGATATCAAACGTCCGTTCACTGCTATCATGGGTGGTTCTAAAGTTTCTACTAAGATCGGTATCATCGAAAACTTGATGGACAAAGTAGATAACCTGATTCTTTGTGGTGGTATGGCATTTACATTTGCTAAAGCTCAGGGTGGTAAGATTGGTAACTCACTGGTAGAAGACGATAAATTGGATTTGGCTTTGGATATCATCGCTAAAGCTAAAGCTAAAGGCGTAAACTTGGTTCTGGGTTGCGACTGTATCGCTGCTGATAAATTTGCAAACGATGCCAATACTCAGGTTTGCGACGACAAGAACATTCCTGACGGATGGATGGGATTGGATGCAGGTCCTAAGACTTGCGAAGAGTTCAAAGCTGCAATCAAAGGTGCTAAGACTATTTTGTGGAACGGTCCTGCCGGTGTATTCGAATTCGACAACTTCGCTGGTGGTTCTAAGGCAATTGCTGAAGCAATCGCTGAAGCAACTAAAGAAGGTGCATTCTCACTGATCGGTGGTGGTGACTCTGTAGCTTGTATCAATAAATTTGGTATGGCTGATCAGGTTTCTTACATCTCTACTGGTGGTGGTGCTTTGCTGGAAGCTATCGAAGGAAAAGTTCTTCCGGGTATTGCTGCTATCCGTGGCGATAAATAATAAAAGCCCCCTTAAATTTTTCTATAACCCCAGGGTAATTCTTCGCGAGAAGAGTTACCCTTTTTTATTTTCATCCTCATTAATATCTCTTTCCAATTCTCTATTTAAATCCCTGCTTGAATTAATAAACCTCTTCCGCTCCTCCGAAAATCATTCAAGTTTCGACGGAAAGGAATAAATAGCATGTTTAAATTATATGCACAACAACACTCAAAACTATCTTTTGCTTCCTCTTCTGAAGGACATTTCATACACATATCAGATATCGATTCTAATATTCCAACAAGCAAAGAATCTTATCAGTATCACACCATTTTATGAATATCAATCCCCACAATAAATAAAGGCTCCCTTTATGTTCCAGTCGATCAGCAACTACAAGAGATGCCAACAAGAAACATAAAGAGAGCCTTATACTAAAATATCAAAAGAGAGTCAGTATCTTATCCTAAGAATGAAATCAGCACACCGGCTGCAACAGCCGAACCGATAACACCCGAAATATTACTTGCCATACAATACTGAAGCACATGGTTCTTCGGATCGTATTTCAGTGCGATTTCATTTGCCACACGACTTGCCATCGGAACAGCACTCAATCCAGTAGCTCCAATCAGCGGATTAATCTTCTTCTTGGTAAAGAGGTTAACAACCTTCACAAACAAAATACCGCCTGATATAGACAATGCAAAGGCAAGGAAACCACCTACTACGATACCGATGGTAGTCCAGTTCAGGAAAGCATCTGTAGTCATGGTAGCTCCAACCGAAATACCCAGGAAGATTGTTGCTGCATTCATGATGCTGTTGGAAGCAGCATCGAACAAACGTGAAGTATTTGTACCTATTTCCTTTACCAAGTTACCAAACATCAACATACCAATCAAAGGTACAGCACTCGGCACAAACAAAGCTACAATAGTAGTAACCACAATAGGGAACAATATCTTCAGTACACGCAAGTTCTTAATCTCTGTTTTCGAAGGATATTTCTTTTCCTGCTCCTTCATATTGATGGAAAGTTCTTTCTTGGTACACCAGATACGAACTACCAGCGGAATGATAACCGGAACCAGCGCCATGTACGAATAAGCAGCAATAGCGATAGGACCCAGCAAATGAGGAGCCAGCTTGATTGTCGTAAAGATAGCAGTCGGACCGTCGGCACCACCGATGATACCCAGTGAAGCAGCTTCTTTCGGAGTGAAGCCCATCAGAATAGCTACCAGCAATACTGCAAAGATACCCAACTGTGCTGCTGCTCCAAAAATAGAAAGACGAAGATTACGCAACATCGGACCAAAGTCGGTCAGCGCACCTACTCCCATAAAAATGATAGGAGGAAGGAATCCCGTCTTGATTAACATATAATAGATGAAGTTCATCAGTCCCAAATCATGAGCGATTTCATGCAACGGCATCTCCCAAATGTTCTTCATCACTCCATTCACCATCACCATGCCATTTTCATCGGCCTGAATTACTCCCATATCGCCACCCGGGAAATTGGCAAGCAACACCCCGAAAGCAATCGGCACCAGCAACAGCGGTTCATACTGTTTCTTGATACCCAGATAGAGGAGTATAAAGGCAATGGCATACATGATGAGAAACCGCGGATCGGCAACAATATTGCTGAACGCAGTCATATCATATAATCTTGCAAATATATCTTCCATTATAATATCTTCATTAATACATCATCTTCTGATACGGAATCACCTGAATTAACACAAATGGCTGTTATGGTACCACTGAATTCGGCACGGATAGCATTGTAAGTCTTCATAGCCTCTACATAGCATATCACATCGCCCTGGTTTACCTTGTCGCCCACCTTCAGCGGAGTTTCCTGCGCATTCTTCGTCAGGAAGAACTTACCTTCAAGCGGTGAAAGCACTTCCTTGCCTTCGCCCGACGGAGCAGGAGCAGTCTGTCCTTCTGATGCAACAGCCTGAGCGCCATGTAAAGTCGCCGGATTGACATCGCCAAAGGCTACTGTCACACGATACGGCTGACCATTGACATCGACAGTCAATATCTTGGTCTGGTCGTTTGCCATATGTACTTCCTCTTTTGCCTCACGGCGTTTCTTTACATCTTCCAGGAAATCAGCCTTCGCCTTACCACTCTTGTAAGCCTCATACTGAGCCGGATGCATAGCATATTCGAACAACTCTTCGTCGTCCTGTCCGGTTTCCCATTTCTTCTCCCACATCATCTGGCGATATTTCTCCAACTGATCCGGATAATTATCCTGCGGATTGCCGGTAAAGAACTTACGTCCCTCACGTTCTGCCTTCTCAACAATTTCAGGAGCCAGCTTGCCAGGCAACTGTCCTGCCTTACCCAGAATCATATCCCAGATATCATCGGCAATCATACCCCAGCGTTCCTTACCTTTCTCCATCTGGATAACATTCATCATGGCCAGGTTCTTCACATACTGACTGAACGGAGTTACCAGACACGGATAGCCGACACGCGGCCATACGTAAGAAACTTCGTTGAACAGCTTGATGAGCAATTCATCCTGTGTCATGAACGGCAAGTTACGTTTAGCCTTGTATTTATTGATAGACTCCAAGTTTGTTTCCAGATCGGCCATCAAGCTACCCATCATACCACCCGGCAGTCCCGGACCAATCAGCAAGGAGTTCATCAGACGGTTACGCGGACTGATATACAAACCCAGGAAATCATCCATAAATTCCTGAATAAGCGAACGAACCTTCATATAAGCATGCATATTGATTTCAGGAACCTTGAAACCAGCATCCTTCAACATTGCCTGCACACTGATAACATCGGCATGTCCGGTACCCCATGACAAAGGTTCCATACCAACATCCACATAGTCGCAGCCTGCCTTACATACTTCGAGAATAGAAGCCATGTTAAAGCCTGGTCCGGCATGAGAGTGATACTGAATAGTAATATCTTTCTTTATCTGCTTGATACCGGCAACGATTTTACCTAAGAAAACCGGACGTCCGATACCTGCCATATCCTTAATACAGATTTCGTCACATCCGGCTTCAATCAACTTCTTTGCCATATCCAGATAATATTCTACCGTATGTACCGGTGAATATGTAATACACAAGCAACACTGAGAAATCATTCCAGCATCGTGAGCATAACCGATTGAAGGGATTATATTACGAACGTCATTCAGTCCGCAAAATGTACGAGTAATATCTGTACCTTGTGCTTTCTTTACCTTGTAAAACAATTTACGTACGTCGGCAGGAACCGGACTCATTCGCAAACCATTCAAGGCACGGTCCAACATATGCGTTTGAATTCCCGCTTCGTGGAACGGCTTTGTCCACTCACGTACGGCTCTATTCGGGTTTTCTCCAAAAAGCAAGTTAACTTGTTCAAAACCGCCCCCGTTTGTTTCAACACGAGCGAAACACCCCATTTCGATAATGGCTGGGGCAACCTTAACCAACTGGTCTACGCGAGGCACATATTTTCCTGCGCTCTGCCACATATCACGAAAGACCAGACTAAATTTTACTTCTTTTTCCATTGTGCAAGTAATGTGTTTTTCTTAACAGAATCATTTCAATTTTTCAATCTTTATCACCTGACCTTTACCGGCAGTCAAGATTTCCACCGCAGCTTTGATAGCATCCATTGCTCCGGCATCCGTTGAAGGTCCACTTGTAGCAGGCTTTTTCTTGGGTGCTTCTTCGGGAGCTATTTTATTCACTACTGAAATGAGGAACTGACTTAACCAGATAACAATCAGAAGAATCAAGAAAACGGTACACATTCCGACTACCATTAACAATAATCCTATTCCGATGTTCTCCATAATAATTATAAGTAAGTTATCAATAATATAAAAATAAAAAAACACTCTCCAGAATATGAAATTCTAAAGAGTGTCCCAAAATTACTGATTCAGATTACAATTCGTAAATATCCCCTATTAAATAATGTAAATTTATCAGAATAAAATATCCTGTACGGGCTTACGAGTCTTTTCCGGAACGTCTTGAGTGGCAGCATACCCTATCGGAATAAGGGCTATCGGCTCCATATTTCCGGGCAATCCCAGTATTTCCTTGCAACGAGGAACATCGAAATTGCATACCCAGCACGTACCAAGTCCCTGCTCGGTTGCTGCCAGACACAAATGTTCCACGGCAATGGCAATGTCTACGTCAGTATGGTCTTTGTTGTCCAGCTTGCGGTGCCATGCCACATCGTGGTCGCCACAGGCTACAATGATACAAGGAGCTGTCTTTATCCACTCACGAGGATAGGTCGATTTCAGGGCATCCAGCAGATTTTTCTCGGTTACAACCGAAAATTTCCATGGCTGAAAGTTTACAGCCGACGGTGCCAGACGCACACATTCCAATATATAATCCAATTTACTTTGTTCAATCGGGCGTTCTACATAACTTCTTACCGAATGACGAGCTTTTACCAATTCCAGAAAATTCATCTTATCAAAAAAATTTAAGTATTACCATTGCAAAAGTACGAAAGTTCTTTCATAAAAAGACATCCGCCTTCTTTTTATCTTATCGTGACTTCACTTCACCGAAACATGTTTTATCCTAGCAAGGCAATCAAAAGCCGACCGAAAATTCCAGTCCCGCAATATTGACAGAGCGTTCCGGCTCATACTGGCGACAGTAAAAGACATCACACGAACACCTCTTCGAAATTCGGATGTTTATCCCCGGACGGTAACGCATCCGTGCCACACTGAAAAAAGCCTCTCCTCCTATCGGCTGATAAAGCTCCGCAGAGAAATAAGGATGGAGCGCCCACGATGCCGGCACATACTCGGCTTTGATACGCGAACGAAGCCGGCTTTCCGTTTCTCCTTCAGAAATTGTCTGTTGAAAATATTCACGCAGGGAAAACTTAAAGTTCCGGCATTTTACGCTTGCCTGCGGTCCCAGCAAATAACGATGCCGAAATGTCCAGCCTTCATCTCCCCTGTTCCGATAGTGAAGCTCGTATGCTCCCGAAAATTTCAGAAAGGAACAGATATCATAGGAAGCCCCCAAGTTAAAGCTGACACGGTCGGCCTCCTTCAAATGATTTTTCGAACGGAACTCTGCCATGGCAGACACATTCCAGCGGGTTGCCAGCCGGTGATGAACCTTCACTCCGGTCCATGTAGTAAAATCATCCGACTGAGCACAGACTGTACAGACCGGCAATAATACCAACACAACCAGACAGGTCCACCCAAGAGCAAATCGTATTTTGTTCTTCATAGCAACTGTTTATCAGGATTAACCCAAGACTGGCACATACTGTATATCCATCAGACCTGTCGGTCCATTTCGTTCAGACAGTATGTACAGCTTCTAAATTAATATTTTTCTCCAAATCATACAAATAAAATGCCCTCATGCCGAAAAAGTTTCTTCTCCTTCCGGACAGAAGCTCTGCAAGTCTTCTGGAAAATTTGTACAAATTCTAAAATCTTTTGTACAAATTTAAAAAAAACGTGCCGACGTTTTTTCCAGTTTCCGCCGACGTTTTCATTCATCTCTGCCCGGAAATGAAACGGGCAGTCGCCAACAACCGACAAACAAGCGCTTTTTCGCTTCGAAAGGATATTATTCATTCATTTATTATATCTTTGCACGACCAAAAACAAGAAATGAAAAGATGAAAAAACTAGCAATTTTCGACCTCGACGGAACGTTGCTCAATACGATAGCCGACCTTGCAGGAGCTACCAACTATGCATTGCGCGAATGTGGATACCCTACGCATGATACAGATGCATACCGCTACTTTGTAGGAAACGGCATCAACAAGCTCTTTGAGCGCGCCCTGCCGGAAAGTGAACGCAATGAAGCCAATATTCAGAAAATACGTTCGCTGTTTGTTCCTTATTATAATGTACACAATGCCGACCTCAGCCGTCCCTATCCGGGTATTGTCAATGTACTGGATACACTACAGCAAAGAGGCATGATGCTGGCCGTTGCTTCCAACAAGTATCAGGAGGCTACTTATAAACTGATCAAGCAATACTTTCCGGAAATAAAGTTTGTACAGATATTCGGGCAGCGAGAAGGAGTACCTGCCAAGCCCGATCCGAGCGTTGTTTTCGAGATTATTGAAAAAACAGGAGTTAACAAAGAAGCAGTAGTCTATCTGGGAGATTCGAGTGTCGACATGCAGACCGGAATAAATGCCGGGGTAACAACTATAGGTGTAAGCTGGGGGTTCCGTCCGCGCACGGAGCTGGAAGCTTATCATCCCGATTTCATTGCCGATCGTACGGAAGACATCCTGAAATTTCTGACTGCATAAAAAAAGCGCCACAGGTCTTGTACGTTTCCACCCAAGCGGAACCTGCATAACCTGTGGCGCATTAAAAAACTTTATCAGATAGAAAGCTCATCGAGCACTTTTATCAACGACTTATCCAGCGGCTTGTCTTTCTTGATAGCTTCCGTGAACGGAACATATACAATCTTGTCATTGCGGATACCAATCATTACGTTACGCTGGTCTTCCTTCAATGCTTCGATAGCTCCCACGCCCAGACGGCTTGCCAGAATACGGTCGTAAGCACTTGGAGAACCACCTCGCTGCAAATGTCCTAAAATGGTTACACGTACATCGTACTGCGGATATTCATTTTTCACACGTTCGGCATAATACATAGCACCGCCATTTTTCGGAGCTTCCGATACAATTACGATACTACTGTTCTTCGACTTACGGAAACCACGTCCGATAAACTTCTCAAGCTGGTCAACGTCTGTCTGATCTTCAGGGATAATGGCAGCTTCCGCACCCGAAGCAATCGCACTGTTCTGTGCCAGGAAACCGGCATCACGTCCCATAACTTCCACAAAGAAAATACGGTCGTGCGAAGTAGCCGTATCACGAATCTTATCCACACACTCTACAATTGTATTTAGTGCTGTATCATATCCGATAGTAGAATCGGTTCCATATAAATCATTGTCGATGGTTCCCGGCAAACCGATACACGGTACATCATATTCATTGGCAAATATACGTGCTCCGGTCAGTGAACCATTTCCACCAATAATAACCAAAGCATCAATACCTGCGGCTACCATATTATCGTATGCCACCTTACGTCCTTCGGGAGTCATAAAATCCTTCGAACGTGCAGTCTTCAGGATTGTACCTCCACGCTGAATAATACTGCTGACATCCTGTGTCGTGAGATCCTTAATCTCATTCCGAATCAAACCTTCATACCCTCGGTAGATACCTTTTACCGTATAACCGTTGCAAATAGCACTACGCGTCACAGCACGAATTGCTGCATTCATTCCTGATGCATCACCTCCTGATGTCAGGATACCAATACACTTAATTTGTTTCATATAACTCGCTTGTTGAATTTTACAATTCATAAATACCAGAAAACGGTACCCCAAAAGTAGGACATTTCCCGAAAACAAAATAATCTGCATGTATAAATATCTATAAAATTCGCTGGCCGACAATAAAAAAGCTGCAATATTCCTCACGTTACATTTTCTTGCACGAACCGTACATTTCCAGCTTTTCAAGCTATCAGACAGACTAAAAATGTTAGCAATGGAATAACTTTTGCAACATAGCTGTCAATCTGTCAAATTTTAATTTATTAATTTTGACATAACATTAATGATTAAAATCGACATTAAAAACATGAAAGCACACGTTCGTCTATTAACTATTGCCGCCTTAGGGCTGGCAAGTTCCGCTTAAGAACTATTCCCCTATAATATACTACTCGGCCGACAATGTGTCTATCTTCATTACATGATATACTCCGTCGTATTCGGCAGCAAATCCTTCATCGGTTTTTCCCATATCCAACACTTCCAGTACTGCATGTACCGGCGTACCATTCTTCTGTCCTTTAGTCAGCTCATCGTATTGCTTGTAAAGTTCTCCGGTCTTGTCTATCACCCAATAATCAGCCGTATCGCCATCGGCAACAAAAGAATAAACTTCGTGTCCGATGATAAGCCGTCCTTCTACCAATTTCGGCTGCTCGTCTAATTCTTTTCTCTGTATTTTTCCAGCCTTTCCTTCCGTAACTCTTGTATAAGCATAGGCAACTCCATTCTTTTCGAGAAGCAAAGTCTGCTCCGACAAATCCTTAATCAACAACGTATCGTCAAAAGCTATCGTCTGCCCGTTACCGATACTTTTTCCGGAAAGAATCAGCATTCCGTTTTCCTTTTTCCACGATTCATACTGAAGTGTAGCCATATTGATGGAAGACGCCTTGCCGTCAGGTTCAAGCATAAAGCCTTGCTGCATCCCTTTCATGCCTGGTACGGGTTCTACCCATGCACCTTCTATTATATTCCCATCGCTGCAAGCCGGACACAAGACTGCACTACCCAACACAAGCACATTTAATAAAGTAAGATTCTTCATAACATTGGATTTTATAAAAATGATAAAATGCAAGTTATCAAGAATCAACGAAATCTGCAAGAGAAAAGAAAATTCAGAAAATAAAGAGCAAACAGAGATTTGAATAAATTAACTATTGACAATGCAGGATTCATATCTATCACACATTTAAAGAGTAAAAAAGGAAACTTCAACAATTAATTTAAACAGAACAATCATGAAAACACTTTTTTCTTTCCGCAAAGGAGTTGTTATAGCTGCGGCAATCGCCAGCATGGCTGGACTACAATCCTGCCTGGACGATGATGATAACAACTATTATTACCTCAATACTCCGAATGCGTTAGTTACCGCAAAGACCGACACAGACAATACGTTCTTCCTGCAACTGGATGACAGTACAACCCTACTGCCAGTAAACTATACCACATCTCCCTTCGGAGAAAAGGAAGTACGTGCGATAGCCAATATAGAAGAAGTAAACGAAGCAAGTGGGGCATATACCAAAGCCGTACGAATAAACTGGATAGACAGCATACTTACCAAACCGATTGCTCCGAATCTGGGTGAAGGAAATGACCAGACATACGGTACAGACCCGGTAGAAATCGTAAAAGACTGGGTAACCATTGCCGAAGACGGATACCTGACACTACGCTTCCGTACAATATGGGGCAACAGTTCGCAAGCACATTACGTCAATCTGCTTGCCGGAATCAATCCTGAAAATCCATACGAAGTTGAATTCAGACACAATGCATATGGTGATACGTCGGGAGAATATGGTGATGCACTGGTTGCTTTCAAACTGGATGGCCTGCCCGATACGGAAGGAAAGACAGTCAAACTCACCCTGAAATGGAAATCATTCAGTGGAGAGAAATCGGCCGAATTTAATTATTGTACACGTAAGCCGACGGCTCCACAAAATCCGGCTATCACATCGGTAAGAAACAGCTATCAATTAAAATAGCAAGCTTATTGTTTCATATAGTCTGATTTACCAGACAATAATGTCCCGGCAGCATGTAATCCATATTCTATTATTTTGTAACACCCAAACCTTCAGCATGCTTGCCGGGACTTTTTTGGCATCAGAAAAAAAATACTGCCGGACATTTCTGGCAAAAAGCATGAAACATCCGGCAGATACAATAATTACAAGAGTGAAGAAAACACTCTTAAACAGTATAACGCATAACAAATTATAAATATTCGAACTCTACAGTATTGTGTACATCGGCAGAAGATGACGAAATATAAGCCTTAAACTTACCCGGCTCTGCAATCCATTCGTGTTTGCTGTCGTCGAAGAATTGCAAATCTTCCGGTTTGATGGTAAAGGTCACTTCTTTTTCTTCACCCGGTTGAAGAGCTACTTTCTGGAATCCCTTCAGTTCTTTCTGCGGACGAAGCAAAGAACATTTTTCATCACCAATATACAATTGAACGGTTTCCTTTCCAGCCACAGTTCCGGTATTCTTGACCTTCACCGATACCGACAGGGTTTCTCCGGCCTTCATCTGCTTAGCCGACAAAACTGGTTTGCTGTACTTGTAAGTAGTGTAACTCAGTCCATAACCAAAGGGGAAGAGCGGTTTAATCTTCTTGGTATCATACCAACGATAACCAACCAGAATATCTTCTTTGTATTCCTGCTTGATGCTGTCGCCCGGATAGCTCATTTCGCCATAGAAATGTGCCGGACAATCTTTCAATTTTGCCGGATATGAGAAAGGAAGCTTTCCACTGGGGTTTACCTTTCCGGTCAATACATCAGCCAATGCATCGCCACCTATCGAACCCAGATACCACGACTGCACAATGGAAGGTACTTCTTTTACCCACGGCATTTCGACAGCATTACCACTTACGATGACGGCTACCAGATTTTTATTGGCTTTCAGCAATTCCTCAATCAGTTCGTTCTGACCGAAAGGCAGTCCGAAAGTCAGACGGTCACCTCCTTCACAATCTTGAAAATGATTTTTATTCAGTCCGCCGATAAAGATAACCAAATCCGCCTGCGCTGCCTTTGCTACAGCATCATTCCGCAAAGAGTCCATCGTAGCCTGAGGAATCTTTTCCTCGCGTCCGTACATCGGACGACCGGCTGCATACCCTTGTGCATACACAATGCGGTCGCCAAAATATTTCTTCAGTCCGTCCAGCGGAGAGATAACTTTCTTAACCTTCAGTTCGGATGAACCTCCCCCCTGCATCAGGTTACGTGTTGCATTATCTCCCACTACCAGTACTTTTTTATAGCTATCGGGAGAAAGAGGCAATAAAGGCATTTTCTTTTTCTGCGCCTCGTTTTTCAAAAGCACAATACCTTCCGTTGCCACCCGATAAGCAGCCTGCTCGTGAGCTTCATTGGTCATGGAGCCAAAAGGTTTCTGGCGGTTCATCGAAGTACGGAAAATCAATCGCAATACGCGGGCTGCCTTATCGTTTACCACGTCCATTGGAATTTTTCCTTCCTTTATCATCTTCAGGTAATTCTTTCCCAGATAATAGTCATCGTAACCAAATTCAGACTCCGAAGTCAGACCGTTGGTATACGAACCCATTTCGATATCCAGTCCATACATAGCGGCTTCGTACGTATCGTGCGCAGCTCCCCAGTCGGTTATCACGCATCCGTCGAAACCCCATTCACCTTTCAGAATCTCATTGTTCAGGAGCTTATGATGAGCGGCATGCATGCCACGTACCTTATTATATGCTCCCATGATACTCCAGACGCCGCCACGCTGCACAGCCGCCTTAAATGCCGGCAGATAAATCTCGTACAGCGCACGGTCGCTAACCTGCACGTCAATATGTCCGCGCCAGAGTTCCTGATTATTCAAGGCATAATGTTTTACACAGGCGGCAACTCCGTTTTTCTGCACTCCCTGAATATAAGGAACACACATTTCGGAAGCCAGATAAGGATCCTCTCCCATATATTCAAAGTTACGGCCATTGAGAGGCGTACGATAGATGTTCACACCCGGTCCTAACAGCACATCCTTCTTACGGTAACGGGCTTCTTCGCCGATAGCCTTTCCATACTGAGCAGCCAAAGACGGATTCCAGCTCGCAGCCAGACAAGTCAACGCAGGAAAAGCCGTACAACTGTCACTTGTCCATCCGGCATATCCCCAGTCGTTCCAGTTGATTTCAGCACGAACTCCATGAGGACCATCACTCATCCATAGTTCGGGAATTCCCAAACGAGGACAGCCCGGCGAACTAAACTTACCTTGAGCATAACTCAATCGGGTCTTTTCCTCCAAAGTCATACGCTTCAAGGCATCCTGAACTCTCAGTTCCAGCGGTTGCTTATCGTCCAGATAAACTGGAATTTCTGCTGCATTCTGAGCTTTTACAGGAGCCAATGCAGCCGTTAGCAGTCCTATAATCAAAAAGGTCTTTTTCATAATATCTATATCTTAGTTCAAACAAAATCCAATCAGTGTCATTCTGAAACAATCTCTACAACGGCATCTTCCAGACCTTCGGCCACAGCCTTCAAGCGAGCAGCTCCGATCTTTCCGTCATTTTGCAGAACAACCAGACACTTACCATTGAAAGCTTTGCGTTTATTATCCTTGAAACGTTCCATCGAAGTCTGACTACCATTGTCAACACCTGCTATAAAGAGATTACCTTCAACTTCAAAATGTACCAGATTATCAGCAAGAGGACACAAATTACCCTCCGCATCCACTATTTCTACCGTTACAAAACTCAAGTCCTTTCCATCCGCATTCAACGTATTCCGATCGGGGGTCAGACGAATCTTTTTCGGTTCTCCGGCAGTCCGAATCTCTTTTTCACCTACTATCTTTCCGTCTTTCCGTGCTACAACCTTCACACTACCCGGTTCATACTTCACACGCCAGACAACATGCAGGTGGTTTTCATCTTTAGTCTTTACACCTTGTGACTTCCCGTTCACAAACAGTTCTACCTCGTCTGCCTGATTGTAATAGCACCACATATCTACATCCTGACCAACCGTCCAGTTCCAATGCGGAAAAAGATGCAAGACCTGCTTGTTACTCCATTCCGACTGGTATAAATAATAGACATCCTTCGGGAAACCTGCCAAGTCAATAATTCCAAAATAAGAGCTTCGGGCAGGCCATCCATAAGGAGTAGGCTCACCGATATAATCGAATCCGGTCCATACATACTGCCCGCTGATAAAATCATTCTTCTTTGTCAGCAACAAATTCTCTTCGTGTGTGTTTCCCCACGGAGCATGACAGTTGTCGTACGAAGAGCAGGCAAACGTAGCATCGTAGAAAGGTTTGTCCCAGCGTTCCGGCCAGATAAACATTTCGTCACTCGGCATCCGGTAATATCCACGCGTCATCAAGGCCGAATTGCTTTCCGTTATGATAAACGGCTTGCCGGGAAAGTTACGGGGAACGTCAGGAATATTGACATTGTGATAGTTATAACCGATAATATCCAAAGCTCCGGAACAGAACAAATGATTCGCCGGATTCGGTTCGTTGCACCCAGCCGTGACCGGACGAGTAGGGTCCAGCGCCTTTACAAAATCAGCCAATTTTTTAGTCAGCAAGGAATTTACACTCACCTCTCCTTCTTTCGCCAGCATATCGGCCGAATGTCCGAAGTTCAAAATCAGATTCGCCTCTTCCAACGAAAGTGTATCAGCCTGTGCATCGCTCCATTGTTCCAAGACCTCATTGCCGATACTCCACATGAATACAGACGGATGATTACGGTCACGAAGAATAAAATCGTGCAAATCCCGTTCATGCCACTCATTGAAATACAGCGAATAATCGTAGGCCGTCTTCTTTTTGCGCCACATATCAAAAGCCTCATCCATCACAATAAAGCCCATACGGTCGCATAAATCGAGCCATTCGGGAGCCGGAGGATTATGAGAACAACGAATGCCGTTACATCCCATCTCCTTTAACATCTGCAACTGTCGTTCCATGGCACGTACGTTAACGGCTGCTCCCAAGCATCCTAAGTCGTGATGCATGCAAACACCGTTTATTTTTGTCGGCTTGCCGTTCAAGACAAATCCTTTTGCAGCATCGAAAGAGAACGTACGGATACCCACAGGCGTTACATAACGGTCCACACACTGTCCGCCTTTCACCACCTCAGTCACCAGAGAATAGAGATAAGGATGCTCCACATCCCATAACTGAGGAGAAGTAACTTTTAATTTTTGAGCAATCTCTGCCGATTCTTCAGCAACAACATTCGCCGGAGATTCTACCTGAGCGACTTCTTTTCCTTCAGCATCTTTCAAAACAGAACGTACAGTTACATCAGCATTCTCCTTGCCTGTATTCTCCAAGGTCGTAACCAGATTCAAGGAAGCACCCTGTCCGTCAACCTTTGCCGTCGTGACATATGTACCCCATTCTGCCACACATACATCTCCTGTCTTCAGCAACCACACATTACGATAGATGCCGCAGCCAGAGTACCAGCGAGAATTGGGTTGTTCCGCATTGTCTACACGTACAGCTATAACATTCTTTTCTCCCCATTTCAGATAGGGAGTCAGATCATAACTAAACGAAATATATCCGTAGGGACGTTTTCCTAAAGAAGTTCCATTAATAAAAACTTCCGAATTCATATACACTCCATCGAACTCGATACGGAAATGTTTTCCTTTATCCTTGTTCTCTGCTACGAAAGTTTTCCTATACCATCCGACACCTCCCGGTAAAGCTCCTCCACCTGTACCCGAAGGATTATCCTGACTGAAGTCACCCTCAATAGCCCAGTCGTGCGGCAAGTTCAGCTTTCTCCAGGCAGAATCTACAAACTCCGGTCGTGCAGCCAGTGAATCATCCGTTAAAGAGAAAAGCCATCCTTCATTAAAGCTCAACTTTTCCCTAC
>HF993285.1:6296-21477 GCA_000436795.1 Bacteroides sp. CAG:1076 | reverse complement strand
CTACACTCCGGAGAAAGAGAGCTGCATGCCCCCAGAAAAAGCATGCAGCATATCCCCATAATAACAATTTGAGTTAACTTACGATTCATCTTTTACAACTGAATAGTTTGTGATGTTCCGTTATATTTCACGACAATACCTTTGGCATTCATATCAAAAGGTTTCGGGCTGTCAGCGTTCACCTGAATGATTTCGAATGTACGTTCTTTCAGCATACCGTCGAACTCTCCCTTCCGTTCCCCGATAACCAACTGCTTCTTAGCCTCATCATAAGTCATCGGAATCATGGTATACTTACCTTGTTCGTAGTTGTAGTTTACACCTTCATCCTCATACAAGGTAAATGCCGCATCGGCACCCTGATAAACATACAGCTTGATATAATCGGCTTTCTTTTCATCCGTATACTGAATCTCCGGTCCGAAAGGAACAATTGAGCCAGCGCGAACGAACAACGGAATACGTTCGTAAGGAGCATCTACTGCTTTCTTTTCGCCACCAGCCTGGAATTTACCCGTATAGAAATCGTACCATCCTGCTGATTTCGGGAAATAAACCTCACGACTTCTGTCGCCGTAATGATAAACCGGAGAAACCATAAACGACGGACCGAACATAAACTGGTCGCCTATATTGTTTACGTTTGTATCATCCGTAAAGTCCATTACCAGCGGACGCATAATCGTATAATCATTAAACCACGTCATACCTGCCAAAGAATAGATATACGGCATCAGACGATAACGGAGTTTGGAATAATAAACAACCGAGTTGTAAGCCGGATGACCTTCGGGAGCAATTTCCCATATCTCACGGAACGGATACTGTCCGTGCGCACGGTACAACGGACAGAATGCACCAAACTGATACCAGCGCGCATTCAGTTCACGCCATTCCTTATAATCCGCATTTTCCGTTTTCGTTGCATTCCACTGCTGTTGTCCGGCTACATAACGATTCTCGACACAGAACCCACCAATATCCATGGTCCAGTAAGGAATACCACTTATCGCATAATTCAGACCAGCCGTAATCTGAGCTTTCATATCCTCCCAACGGGTAGCAATATCACCGCTCCATGTAGCTGTAGAATAGCGCTGCAATCCGGCAAATCCGGAACGAGTCAACAAGAACACACGCTTATTGTTATCCACTCCACGCTGACCATCATAAATAGCTTCCGCATTCATCAGTGCATAAGCATTAAAATATTCGGTTGAAGGTCCCAAAGCCGTAGGTCCACACAAGTCCTTGCGATACTGCATGTCGGTACAATCGCGGATGTTTGGTTCGCTGGCATCCATCCACCAAGCATCAATTCCCAGCGGATAATAATGATCATACATCTGCTTCCAGAACAGCTTGCGTGCATCAGCATCGTAAGCATCATAGAAACCATAATGGTAACCCGGACCTACCCAGTCCTTCAGACTATCCTTGACAGACTGCTGATAGATCCATCCGTTCTTATCAAATTCCTTATAATGCTCCGTGGTAACATAGAACTTCGGCCATACAGAAACCATCATCCGACCATGCATTGCATGAATGGAGTCGACCATTGCCTTCGGATTTGGGAAACGTTTCTTGTCGAATTCATGACTTCCCCACGCATTTTCCGTCCAATGCAACCAGTCGAGTACGATATTATCAATAGGAATATTCCGGTCGCGGAAACCTTTCAGGGCACCCAACATTTCATCCGAATTGTTATATTTTTCACGACTCTGCCAGAATCCCATAGCCCACTTAGGCATGATAGGCGCTTTTCCGGTCAACGTACGATAACCACTGATTACATCATCCATATCATCGCCGGCTATAAAATAATAATCAAGCTGTTTGGTCATTTCGCTCCACCACGACTGCTTGCCTTGTTCTTTCGGGTCTACCGGACTCAATACGCGCAATCCTGAATAGGAAACAGCTCCATCGGGTTCCCATTCTACTTTAATAGGCACCTTTTTCCCAGCTTCCAGATTAACCGCAAACTTATAGCTGTTCGGATTCCATGCCGTACGCCAACGCTCTGGCACGACCAACTCATTATTTATATATACCTTAGTATATCCCGCATAATACAAGATAAACTTAAACTCACCCGTCTGCGAGGGCTCAATCATACCCTCATAAGTCACTTTTGCTCCATTGAACGGGAAGTTTTCAGGCAAATTTACCACCTTCGACAAGTCTTCACGCTTCAAATGTTCGAAATAAAGCGAATCTTCCCGGCGTACCAGCGTTTCCGCTCCCGACTTTTCATCAGGAACATATGTACCAGTCAGCGCACCTTCCTTGCCATCCTTATCGTAAAGTTTAAAGACCTCCCCCAATTGGGAATAATCATTCGGATTACCAAAACGGCACAGAGAATAACTGTCGAGCAGAACACCATAATTCTTATTCGAAATAATAAAAGGAACAGAAACCTTTGTATTATACTGGAAAAGCTCTTCGTTCTTTCCTTTATAATTGAACTCTTCCGACTGATGCTGACCTAATCCATAGAAAGCCTCGTCGTCAGGAGATTCGAATACCTGACGGATGGAATAACCTTTCGTACCTTCTACCTCGATTGGAGTAAATGTTTTTCCTCCACCTTTATTTTCCTGAAGAATCATCTTACCGTTTTCATCCGTAAACCAGACCTCACCGGTAGAACTCAGGACAAAAGCCTTGACTTCTTTTGTAGAAACAGTGATAGTATCTCCCTGTTGAGAAACGGTAAACGGTGTCTGCTTTTCCTGAGGTACAACAATCAGACTCTTTGAATCGGCAAACTTGCTGTCGGGAGTAGCAGACACGTGAATCAGTTTATCTCCCATTACCTGAAAACGGACAAGGCGAGTTTTCTGCTCTCCCTGCTGCTGTACTTTCACAATTACACCATTATCTGTTTGTTCATAAACTTTTCCGGAGCAGGAACCGAAGATAAGACCTGCCAACAAACAGTAAGAAATGTTTTTCATATTCATAACCTATGTTTAAAGTTAAATATCAATACTTCTTTTTTATCATGTATTGCAAATTTAAGCATTCCCCTAAAGAACAACTATTTATAATGTTTTTCAAAAGGGAGAGTTTTTATTATCAAGGTTAATCAAATGTTTCTATTTAGGGTATTATTTGTTATTTCATTTCCTTTTCCTGATAGGCAGAAGGCAAAACCCCAAATTCTTCCTTAAAATAACGGCTGAAATACTTCGGATTATTAAAGCCCACCTGAAATGCTATTTCAGAAACATGGAGCTGACTGTCGCGCAACAATTGCGCCGCCCGCTTCAAGCGGATGACACGTATAAATTCTATCGGAGTCTTTCCCGTTATCTGTAACATCTTCTTATATAAGTGCACACGACTCATACCCAATTCCCGACTTAGTTCCTCTACCGACAGGTCACTACGAGAAATATTATCCTCTACATATTTCACTGCCTTTTCTATCAGTTTTTCATCCAAAGAAGTAATGACGATGTCACTGGGAGCAGGGTCGATTGTCCCTTTCGAAGTATTGTAACGGCTCAATTCAATCAGCTTCCGGATACGCAAAACCAAAATTGTCATATTAAATGGTTTCGTCACGTAGTCATCCGCACCGATACTCAATCCTTCTACTTTCGATTCCGTAGTCTGTTTTGCAGAAAGCAATATCACCGGAATATGAGCTGTACGCTTATCTTGCTTTATCAGTTTACACAATTCATTTCCATCCATCTCCGGCATCATGATATCACTGACCACCAGATCGGGCATTTCTTCGCAATTCTGCAAGAAATCCCAGGCTTCTTTTCCATTTGAAGCAAGTTTCACCCGGTACTGTAACCCCAGACTCGATTCCATAAACGTACGGAAATCGGCATTATCGTCTACAACCAGCAAGAGAGGGAACTGACTTCTATCTACTTCATTCACCGGCTGTCCGGATGATTCCGACAACAAGCCGGGTACCGGCATCGTATTAATAGGGTGATATTGTATGTCGACATGCTTGACAGGTATATGTACAACAAAGACAGATCCCTTACCAATATTATCGAAAACGGTGACACTACCCCCATGCAAGGCAACAAAGTCGTGCACCAGACTCAGTCCGATACCCGTACCTCCTGTACTATCTCCTCCTTCTTTATTTTCCGTCTGATAAAAACGATCGAATATATGTTCCTTATCCGCATCACTGATTCCGATACCCGTATCGGCCACCTTTATTTCAATCAGTTCGTTTTCCTCCTGAAGATGTTCCAGCATGACAGTCACCCTTCCACCTTCCGGAGTAAACTTAAACGCATTGGCAAGCAGATTCATCACAATCTTGCCCATCTTGTCGGCATCGAAAGCCATGGTAAAATGATCCACACTCGAGAAAAACGAGAAATGTATCTGCTTCTTGTCTGCCATCAGAAGGAACGAATCGCAGACACCCTGAATATAGGGAATAATATCCCCTTCAGAAAGCGACAGATGATGTGAACTCATCTCCCCCTTGCGGAAATCGAGCAACTGGTTGACCAGCATCAGCAACCGGTGTGCATTCCGATACATCAGCTGAAGACGCATCTTCCGGTTTTCGTCATTATCTGCTTCTTTCAGCATCTGTTCCAGCGGCGCAATAATCAACGTCAGCGGAGTACGCAACTCGTGACTGATATTAGTAAAGAAACGGAACTTCATATTGTTCACCTCTTCGTTCTTCGCCACCTCCAGTTCAATCTGATGCAACCGGAAACGTTCCCTTTCACGCTTCGGAATCTGATGGCGAGCCAGCAGCAATACGCCGATACCCGCCAGTACATACAACACATAAGCCCACCACGACATCCAGAACGGAGGGAGAACTTCTATTTCAAGCTGAGAGACCTCCTTGCCTACATAGCCGTCGCTATTGACAGCCTTCACGCTCAAGATATAATTTCCGGGAGCCAGGTTTGTAAAAGTAACATTATGCACTCCCTCCGGCAACGACAACCATTCTTTGCTAAAACCTTTAAGCTGATACATGTAGCGAGTCTTTTCCGGTAGAAAAAAGTTATCGGAGGCCAAAAATATGGTAAAGATATTCTGCTTATATTCCAACGTCAATTTACCTATCCGGTTAAGAGATTCAGGAAGCACCACACGTCCGTCTATCTTCTCGCCTACCTGTACTTCCTTATTAAATAAAGACAAGCCTGTAAACATTACTTTCGGAAGCATTTTATTGTAATGTACATTTTCCGGACTGAAGACATTAACGCCATACAATCCGCCGACCAGAATGGCATTATTATTCAACAACCGAATAGAACGGAGATTAAAATCACAATTCTGTAAGCCATCCTTGTCATTATATACATGAGGAACAAACCGATAATCTCCATTTTCCTTTTTTGCTACATTCAAGTGAATAAGCTGACGCGCAGAAGTAATCCACATATCTCCATTGGCATCTTCCACTATACTGGCAATAATACCCCCGTTATCCGGCATAATATCGGAAAGGCCCTTCAGTTTTCTCGTCTTCACATCGTAGACATCCAGTCCGCCACGCGTCGCAATCCAAATCAGTCCCCGACTATCCTTAAAAACCTGATTGATTTCATTATGTGCAAGGCCTGCACTGTCTTTCTCACGCAAGATCGTCTTTATCTTACGACTTTCCAAATCAAAAATAGCAACTCCCTGACTGGCTGTACCTATAACCAGATCATTTTCATCGGTCAGACACAAGGAAGCTACATGATAGTCATCCAGTCCAGCCTTCTTCAAGTCGATGGTTTCGAATGTATTATCCGACGGATGCAAACACTGTATACCAGCATCCAGTAAACCAATCCATATATTTCCCTTGCGGTCTTCCTGCAATGCCCATATTTTATTACTGATTAAATGACTTTCATCACCCGCCTTGAAAGAGCGTACCCGGTTTCTTCCTTCGATGCAATACAAGCCACCGTTGAAAGTTCCCACCCAAAGTTTTCCGTCGCGAGCCTTCATCAACGTAACAACAGGAGCTTCACCCAGTTCAAAATGCTTCTCCACCTGACGGAGAGAAAAATTCCAAAGCAACACGCCGTTATCGTTTGTCCCCAGCCATGCCCTGTCTTCTCCCTCAGACTCTATGCTTGTCACATCGCCTACATAATCAATATCAAACTTAAAAATACTTTCACCGTAATAAGAAATACCTTTCTTATAGGTACCAACCCATACGATTCCATCCCTGTCGGTATAAAGGGTATAAACAGTATTGTGCGACAATCCTCTGTCCGTCTCCTTATCTGCCACCACAGACTTAATCTTCCAAGTGGATTTTTCCAGAATATCGATTCCGCTATAATCTTTTCCCATCCAGATTCTTCCCTTGGCATCCTGTGTAATGGTATGAACGAAATCGGAACGATTCTTCCAGTGTGCAGCAAGTCCCTTATTCCATTTTCCCGTACGCAAATCGTATGCCCAAACGCCTTCAATGCCATATATCCAAATACAATCCTCTCTGTCAACAAACAAAGAAAAATCAATCTGTACCTGTGGAGAGTCTTGCTGTACTTCTTTCTTTATCCATTTTACAGTCAGATTATTCCGATCGATACAAGCCAGCAGACCTGTATCATATATCACCAAGATACCATCCTTACATTCTGCCACATCCGAAACACCTAAAAGCGGAAGATTACATTTTTGAAAAGACATGTAACTTGTCTTTTTGTCTTTATCATACCGGTAGCAGCCCTCTCCCATAACATATATCCAGACATTTCCGGCAGAATCGACAAATACTTTATCAGGAACACCCTTACTTCCCAACGAAGTCATAAAAGAATTTAAATCTGAATGAAATACTTCTTTCGCCTTATCGAACAACACATACCCTTTTGCCGTTTTAATCCAGAACAATCCGTCGGGCTGCTCTACTATATCTTCTACAAAATTATCGGGAAGAGAATTCGGATTATTCTCCTGACGGGTAAATACTTTGAACGTATAGCCGTCGTAACAATTCAGTCCGGCCATCGTACCAAACCACATCAGTCCTTCACTATCCTTGTAAATGCAACGGACTGAATTGTTCGATAATCCATCCGAAACCTCCAGATGCTTGAACATAAGTGACTGCGCATGAAGACAAAGCAATGAAAAAAACAAGGTAAGCAAAGTGTATATCCTTCTCATATCATGTAACGTTTTCTAAAGCAAAGAAAATGAAGTTTAATTAAACAAGCAAGAATCTTTTTTCCTTTTTTCTTTCCCATGCGCTACAAAACGGATAACAATCAGCATGTTCACAGCATGAATACCTGTAAAATCTATTCTTATCCGCCGGGAAAGTTTCCAAAAGCTCAGGAAAAGGCGAGAATGATTTGTACAAAAGTTTTTATTTTTTGTACAAATTTTCAAAAAACGTCAAGAGGAATTTCCTCAAAGATGCAAAGGCCTGAATCACAGACCGACGTTCCATAAAAATGCCCTTCACATTCCAACATAAAACCATGCAAGAATGTGAAGGGCGTGAAGGGCAAAAACAGATCTTTTATGTTTATTTGATACCGTTCATCAGACCATTATATTCCAATTCGTCGTAAACCTGCAAGTTCTTGCGGTCGAGAACCCCGTCGCCTCTGTCCCAATAGAACGGGACAAGTCCACGAGCGTTTGCTTCACGAACTACACATTCATCGAAAGCAGCACGCGACAAATCGTGTCCTTCCTGTGCCTGCTCGTCGGGCAATGTACGGCGTACAGCAGCAAATTCTCCAATGATAACCGGAATACCCTTGTCGGTAAATCTTTCTTTCAGCTTCTGGAACTGTGCCTGTACGTAGCTCTCTCCACAGATGTTATCCCATCTGCCCTCATACGCACCGGTAGCATATTTCTTGTTCTCTTCGCCCCAAAAATAGAAAGCCTTTCCCCAGCTTTCATCTTTTTCCATACCGCAGAACTGCCAGGAGCTGTAATAATGTATTTCTACACTTAAGCGATTGGGAGTTTCGTCAACAGGCAACGCATTCATATACTGCATAGTCTTGTCGATATCGGTAGACGGTCCCTGAACAATCAGGTTACGGTATGCATTCTTTCCGCCGGTAGCTCTTACTGCATCGACAAACGTCTGTTCGTATTTCAGCAAGGTAGCCATATCATCTTCGTCCTCTACATTCGGCTCATTGCATCCGGCAAACAGCAAATGTTCATCGTAATCGCGGAAATAAGTGGCAATCTGAGTCCACAATGTCTTCTGCTTATTGTTCACTTCTTCATTATATCCGTTGGGAATATCGTTCTCAAGCCATCCTCCATCCCAGTGGATGTTTAAGATAGCATACAAGTCGTTCTGCATGCAATAGTCCACAACCTCTTTTACACGTGCCAGCCAGGTAGCCTTGATTTCATAAGTTGTTTCATCATTCAAATACTGATCCCATGAACACGGTATACGTACTGCATTGAATCCCATCTCACGAATCTTGTTTATCATGGCAAGCGTCGTTGCAGGATTTCCCCAGGCAGTTTCACCTCCCGCAGCTTCCAGCGAGTTACCCAAGTTCCATCCTATCTTGATATTACGCATCAAATCAGGAGCATCCTGTTCCATGCCAGTTTTATCCGGCTCGGGAGTAGAAAGAATATTCTGGGTTACTGTAACAGACTCGGACAAGTCATCCAGCGTAAATACAATGGTAGCAGTACGGACTTCCCCCGTAACGTTCTGATCGGCTACGAAAGTTTCTGTACGAGTTTCTACCGCACGTGTTTCAATCCGCTGAATCCAGTCGGCATCAATCTCCACCTGACAGTCGCCTGTAGTCTGCATTTCTACCAAAAACTCTCCGCCTTCACCCGGCAGTTCGTATTCATGCTGTGCTACCAGTAAATAATCATTGGCAGTCTGCACCACCTTTACCGAACCATTTACCTCGGCGCCTTTTATAGTTATTACAGCAGTCCTGACTTCAGTATCAGGGTTTTCGGTAACATGCACCAGATACTTGGCTGTTTTTTGCGACGTAGAAACCTGCTGAACCACAGAACACCAGTCGGCAGCATCGGAAGATACTTCGTAAGCCACATTCGACTGAATATACAAAAGGGCTTCACTCTCATGCTTTCCGAAAGTCAGTTCTTCCTTCGAAATTTTCAGATATGGACTTCCTGTATCATCCTCATCGGAGCAAGCTCCAAGGAACAGACTTACCAGACAAGTAATCGTTCCTAAAAAATAGACAAATAGTTTTTTCATAGTGATATTTTATGGTTATGGATAAAAGGACACACATACAAGAATATTTTCCTGTATGCATGTCCTTTCAACGTTGTAATTACAAAATTTTCAATTCATCGATTGTTACGTTTACAGCTTCCGGATCGGCAATGTCACTGTACATATCGAAAATATCGATAACAAATACAATCACGCCATTGTAGGCTGATTCCGGTTTCATCTTGATGGTATAAGTTCCGTTACCTTTCACTTTTACGTCACTTGTACCGGAATAAGCTGGCCACCATCCGTTTGCCGTACACATCAGTCCGGCATCATATTCCTTGGTAGCAGCATCCCCTGTCAAACCACTGATTGTAAATGTAAGTTCCATCGAATAGTCGAACACAATGCTTGCCGGATCAATCGGGCTGGCAGAAGCCGTTTCGCCATACATGTTGTAAAGTTCAATACGGAAATTATTTTTTTCAGACTCCAGATTTCCCCACACCAACTTAGAATTATCGACAGCAATCGATGTCATTTCCGGTTGTGAAGTTCCTCCACCAGCATTCGGAATAAAATGATAAGCCTGATATTCATTCTTCTCGGAGCTGCGTGCACCCAGCCACATACCCATTACCGTACCGGATGCTGATTCAATACTCAAAATACGAAGCTGATTATTGGCATCTGCTCCAAACATGATGTCACCACCGCCGATATGATAAGTAGGAACACTTCCACTAAATGTATAAATACCTTTTTCATCCAGTGTATAAGTTCCGCTTGCAGTAGTACCGTCAGGCATGGCAAATTCATATGTCATGGCTTTTGAGTCGAGTGTCATGGAAAGCTGATCCAATCCGTTTACAGGTGTAGCCCAGTCCGGATAATTACCGGCAGTAAAGTTATTCATCAAACTACCATCCAGATTAGCCCAATCGAAAGGAACATCGGTCGACATAGTCCACTTAATCTTGCTGGTCACCACTTCCGATACCATATCTTCCCATCCGTCCGGCAGAGCAGGTTCCGGATCCGGCTGGTCTTCCGGAACGTAATTGTCAGCATATTCTTTCGAAACAAAGTTCCAGATCAACCACCATGGACCTTCACTGTTATCACGCATTACCCCGATACGCATATGATTCTCGTCCAGTTCCAGCAACTTCAGGTCGCGACTCCAGTTCGTACTTCGGTCGCTCCATGAAGGAGTATGCAGCAATTCACAATCGGTAAACGTAATGGTATGATTGGTTGTATTGAGCATAAATGTGCCCGAAGTAGTTTCTTTGGAAGAAGAATTGTAAATCTTCACATTAGCTCCGCCTTTCAGGTCGAAAGTCATGGTGCTTTCCCAAATGGCATCATCGCCTGTATGTCCTACTCCCGGGTCCCAGTTGGCACTCCAGTTATTCCATTCTACAGTAGAGTTCGGGTCAGCATAGGTCATTTCTCCAGCAGCATATCCATACGAACCATTATCAAATATCCAGACTTTTTCATTGTTAACGCCTCCAGTAAGGTAAGTCCACAAATCATCGTTCACGAAGTCTGCACAGAAATCATCGATTGTAAAAGTAGCCGGCGGACCATATACAATTCCACCTCGGGTCTGCACTCCGAAAGTTACTTCATATTCACCTTCGAAAGGCATCTGCAATGTTACTTCTCTATCCTGACTTCTGCCCTGAGGATGTTCCCAGCAAACCTGATAGCTGGAAGGCATCAAGCTCTTCAAATAAACGATGTTCGGATTTTCCGAATCGTGAGTAATGGAAAAGGCTATTCCTTCTACCAAATCATCTGCGGTCACATCCTTCCCCGCCAGTTCGAAGGAATCGGGAGTACATGCCGAAAATAGTCCGACTGCTATCATCAGCCATGCAATATATAATTTAGTAATTAGTTTTTTCATAACATCCTTTGTTTATTAATTCCAACCTGTATTTTGTTTTAATACGCCATTCGACAACGTTATCTGATTATTAGGAATCTGAGAAAGGCCTTGTTTCTCGATAATATCTGAAGCCTCAATAGTCACATTATCCGGATTACCACCGCTGGTTACCGCCGTATTGGTTGCAATCTGAGAAGCAGCATATTCTACTCCCTGGCGCAGCAAGTCCCAGTAACGCTGTCCTTCGAAAGCAAATTCCAGCATACGTTCGTTCATGATATTTTCCTTTGTAGCACTCAGTTCATGATAATTGCTTGAAACGGTCAGAGTGCCATCTTCATCTTCCGAGGTATAAGCACGCTGACGAACCTTATTCAAATATTCCTGAGCATTAGGACTTCCCAACTCTGCTGCCATCAACAATACATCGGCATAGCGCATTACAATGAAATTCTGATACTGAGAAATCTGAAAATCTCCTTCGCCTAAACCGGAAACTTCGTCAACCAGCGACCAGATTCCGCTTGCGTCATCCTTGGTCCACTTAGACATCGGAGTGTATTTCTTTACAGTGTACCCGGTATATTCACGCTGATCTTTATAAGAAGTTTCAAAATCCGGCTCATCGGCAATGCCCTCACTGACCAGATTAATGATAGAAGCTTCACGACGTTCATCGCCCGTACCATATACTGTCCACATCTTAGGATTTACCGTACATCCTCCCCAGCCTCTTCCGTAAGGAGCATGTCCCAGGTAGTTACGCAGTCCCATGTTAACCAACCAGCGGTTTCCGTCATTGTTACCATTGTAATCCTGAGTATAATTGAATTTCTGTGCCAGTACTACTTCCTTATTTCCATCGCCGGCATAAGTAGAAGTCTGTTCATAATCGCCGGTACTCTTGTTCAATGTCCATGAAGTCGACGCAGCAGGCCACAGATTCTTAAATTCATCAACCAGTCCGTATCCTTCAGATTCAGCAACGGCAATAAAATCTTCCAGTCCCTGTAGTACGGAAGCTTTGGTTACTCCTTCTACTTGAGGCTCTTTACCATAATATCCAGTATAGAACAAATAAACTCTTGCCAGCAAGGCAGATGCAGCATATTTAGTAATATGTCCATCGTTCGATGCTGCCGCACTTTTGGGATAAGCACTGGCTGGAATATTATTAACTGCATACAGTAAGTCTGTAAATATCACATTGTACACCTCATCCGGATTAGCCTGCGGACGATTCTCGTTGACCGGATCGGTAAACAAAGGGATATTTCCCCACATACGTACCATATCGAAGTAACACAAGGCTCTTATCGCACGACATTCTCCTAAATAAGTTCCTTTTGTTTCTTCATTGGTCCATGAAATCTGGTCTTCGTGTGCCAATAACTCGTTACAACGATATATTGCAGCATAGTAATTTTTCCATTCATTCTCTAAAATATTCATATCCGAAGGCGACTGGTTTGCATCGAAACGATCGATAACCTGATAGTTACGCGCATCGGTTATACCTACACCTGCGAAGCATTCGTCTGCCATTATTTCTGATGCATAGTAAAAAGCGCATCCGGCACTTGATGTTGTACACTGCCATCCATCATAACATCCGATCAATGCCCGCCAAGCATCACTTTCTGTCCGGTAGAAGTTATCAGTAGTAGATTCTCTCTTAGACTCTACATCCAAGAAGTCGGCTGTACACGAAGCAAATCCCATGGAAGCCAACCCCAATCCCAATATATATAGTTTAAACTTATTCATAAATATGTTCTTTTTAAATTTTCAAATTAGAATTTCAGATTAACACCAACCAGGAATGTACGTGGACGTGGATAATATCCCAAATCAATACCTGAAACCCAGTCGGAAGTACCGTAACCAATTTCAGGATCCATACCATCGTATTTGGTAAATGTAAATGCATTCTGTACCTGGAAGTATAAACGAGCCTGACTGATAGCTTTTATATTTATCAGTTTAGCAAAGTCGTATCCTAAAGTTATATTACTGATACGCAAATAGTCACCATCCTGAATATACAAATCAGAGAATTGCCAGTTAATGTTCGTATTGGTTACACGAGGTATTCTGTTGGAAGTCCCCTCACCTGTCCATCTGTCCAAAATAGCAGTTGTATAGTTTGCCTTACTGTTGCCGTGATTTCTATAAGACTGTACAATCTGATTTCCTGCTGCTCCATAAGCAACTACAGAAAAGTCGAAATTCTTATAGTTGAAGCCAAGATTAAAGCCATAAGTAAAATCGGGAGTACCGTTGCCCAAATCAACTTTATCGTTATCATCGATAATACCATCCTGATTCTGGTCTACATAAATTACATCACCCGGCTGCGGATCTGACTGAAGAATTCCATGTTTTCCATCTGCATTCCAATTGGCAATCTGTTCTTTATTCTGGAAAATACCTGCGGTTTGATAGCCCCAGAAGTAACCGATAGCATGACCATTTTCTGCACGATAGAACTCAGGAGAGTTATCGTACAACATATTGACATCTCCATGAATAATACCATCCTCAGTAGGAATATTACCAACTTTATTTTTATTATAAGCTCCATTGACTCCTATATTATAGTTAAAGTCTTTTCCTATCTGGTCGTTCCAAGTTAATGCCAGTTCAATACCAGTATTTTTCACATCGCCACCATTAATATATGGTGCACCAGTACCTGCTGTAGCAAGAATAGGAGCTTCAACCAACCAGTCTTTTGTTGTCTTGATATAGAAATCGGCAGTCAGACTCAGACGGCTGCTTAAGAAACGAGCATCGATACCAATATTGGTTTGTTCGGATGTTTCCCAGGTAACGTCAGAGTTAGCCAGACGGCTCGGATATGCTCCCCAGAAACCAGACTGGGCAGATGCTCCATAATTTGTACCGAAAATATAATGTGTGTTCGATGAAGTAATAGGAGCTGTATATTGGTAATTATCTATATTCTGATTACCAACCTGTCCCCAACTGACACGAAGTTTCAAGAAATCGAGCCAATCCTGAGAATCTTCCATAAATTTTTCATTCGAGATAGTCCATCCGGCAGATACAGAAGGGAACACGCCATAACGTTTTCCTCTTGCAAACTTAGAAGATCCATCAGCACGTAAGGTAGCATTGATCATATAAGTTTCTTTCCAGTTCCATCCAAAACGTCCGAAATAAGAAACCGAACGGCTTTCATCCTGAGGATATCCGTCTACCGACATGCCATCGTCTGCACTCGATGCTGTACCGTTTGCCACATAAGCATGATCCCAGTCATCGAAACCCTCTCTCAATGTTCCAGTACCGGCAGAAAGATAAGTACCTGAATATTGATAAACTTCCATACCAATCAAAGCATTAAATGCATGATCTTTTACCTTCCAGTCGTAAGTTGCTGTATTGGTCCAAGTCATACCCAAGCTATGACTCATATTCTGTGAAGCAGAAGTACGTGTATTGTTATAACTATAAATAGAGAACTGATACATTGGAGTAAAACTACGATATTCAGAAGAACCGTAAACAGCACCAAAGACTGTTCTCAATTTTAAATTTTTGACAGGCTGCAATTCAGCATATACATTACCTGAAAAGACAGCATTTTTATTTTCATTATTTGTGTTTGTCATCATCAATCCGTAGGGATTGCCGTCGCCATTGTACCAATCGGAATTGGAAGTATCATTATATGGAGAATCATAAATATTATTATCGCTATAAATCGGCGATAAAGGAGATGTTCCAAATGCACCTCTTAACGTATTATTATATTGATTACCTACTGAAACACCATTGTTCAACTTATAAACAAAGCTAACTTGTTCGCCAACCTTTAATAAATCGGAATCCTTGAAAATCTTATGTTCTGAATTAATACGGAAATTGTAACGTTCATAGTTTGAAACATCTTTACCTCCAACAATACCTTCCTGGCTCATATATCCTAAAGACATAGCATAAGTCGAAGTTTTAGAACCTCCAGTAACTCCCAATGTATAGCTCTGAGTCTTGGCATTATCCTTAAACATCGAATCAACCCAATCCGTATTATATAAATTTCCATCAGCATCGTAAATACTTTTGAAAGA
>HF993285.1:0-6251 GCA_000436795.1 Bacteroides sp. CAG:1076 | reverse complement strand
CCAGTCATAAGGAGCATTACCTGAATTGACTGCTTGTTCATCCATAATGGTCATATATTCCTGCGAATTCAGCATATCGGCCATACGTGCCACTTTCTGTACACCATAATAAGCATCGAATGCAATTTGAGCCTTTCCTTCTTTTCCCGATTTAGTTGTAATCAATAACTACACCATTTGCAGCTTGCGCACCATAAATAGCAGCAGATGCTGCATCCTTCAAAACATCAATACTTTCGATATCAGCAGGATTCAAGGTCGAGATATCTCCTCCTACTCCATCAATCAAATAAAGCGGAGAAGCATTTCCCACCGTACCCAAACCACGAATACTTACTTTCATATCAGAACCCGGCTGACCGGAAGTTGAAGAAATATTCACGCCCGGAGTCTGTCCCTGCATAGCTTGCAGCGGACTATTAGTGTTCATCTTTGCCAGACTTTCACCTTTTACTTGTACAGTAGCACCAGTAACCAATTTTTTCTTCTGTACACCATAACCTACGACCACTACTTCATCAAGTGTTTCGGTATCTTCTTTCATCTCTACATTTAAAGTCTTCTGATCGGCTATCACAACTTCTTGTGTAATAAATCCAATATAGGAAAAGACCAATGTTTGTCCTTTCTCTACTCCTAGAGAATAGTTTCCATCAAAATCTGTAACTGTTCCATTAGTCGTTCCTTTCACCAGCACACTTACGCCAATTAAAGGCATCTTGTCTGTTGACGAAGTAACAACACCCGAAACTGTCAAACTCTGAGAAGCAGCCTTCATTGCCAGCGAGGGCAAAAACAATAGCATTATCACCATTGCAAGACTACATAGATGCACATTTGTGCATTTTACGAATAAGTGTTTACTCATGGTACATTGTTTATAGTTAAAGTTTACATTTATTAGGTTTTCCCCATTGATATTATAATTAACATCAACATCACAAAGTAAACCAAAAATGAACAGCCATAAGGTATGAATTTGTTTCTGACTAGGGTATCGTTTGTTTATATCACTTCTTTATAACTTTTTATACCCTTTTACCGTAAACAACTAATAATCATGCAAGAGAATAAGTTTCAAAAGTTCTCTGAATCTTTCATCTTACATTCCATTCATATATTCCAGAAGAATTCTTATCCGGCAATACAACCTCGAGTTTTACAGCATCTGTTGTTACGGGTTCAAAAGAAACCGTATTGGCTACCCCCTTATATTTAGTGTACGCATTTTGATTAGTTACAGGACACCATTTTCCATCATCATTTTTATAATATATTTTCCATGATTCAGGAACACGGCAACTTCCCCAAGGAGCATCATCGAACCAATACACCGTTGACGTGGAGACCTGTACTTTTTCAGGAAATTCATAAGAAATCCATTCGGTAGTACCTACCTTAGGGGCCCAGTGATAGTAAGGGATTGTTCGATCATTTTCATTTTTAGGAACGACTCCATCTGCTATAAACGATAATGTTTGTATTTTATGTGATGCATTAATCTTACTCTCCGATACTAACGTTGGAACGGCCTTTGGAGAAACTGCCTTCAGATTGTACGGCAACCATACTGCCATTTCACCAGCTCCCCGGTGTGCCCATGCATAATAAGGTATTAATGTCAATGTATGATCCGTAACCAACAATCGTCCTGATTTATCGTACTCCAACGATTGTGCCTGCGTTTGAATTTGATTAATGCCACAAAGCAAATCTTTTTTCTTAATGACCTGAAACTTTGCAGTAGGATTTAACAATACATTCAATACATTAAAATCATTATCGGGCCACTCTGCACAATAAACAATCGGTCCTCGCTCTATAGCCATACGTCCGCAATCGGCTATTACATTTTCATTTGCCCGAACCATACGTACATTCATATCAAAATTTATGTCTACACAGTCCCCTCTTTTCCATTTACGTTGAATAGAAAAATAACCATTCTGTAAATCAGCATACACTTTCTGTCCATTTACTTTTATAGAATACGAAGCACTGTCTTCATCGGCATATGCATAAAGATCACTGGGAACAACCTCATTGCGCACCCATCCCGGAATACGAATTTTCAAAGTAAAAGCCCCAACAGAATTTTGTGTTATTTTCAGCTTGACATTACCATTCCACGGATAAGAAGTCGTTTGTGATAAAGAAACTTTTTTTCCAGCAATCTCCAGCACCGCATTATTCGACATAAATAAGTTAACATATATATTTTTATCCTTTACGGCATACACATATCCAGGAACAGAAGGAATAAAACGACAAATATTCGAAGGACAGCATGCACATCCGAACCACGGTTGACGCTGATGTTGCCCCATTGACTCCAACGGATTAGGATAGAAAAAATTCCCTCCATCAAGAGATACTCCAGAAATCAGTCCATTATACAATGTTCGTTCCAGCACATCATAATATTTCGCATCACCATGTAAAAGGAACAAACGATAATTTACATACACATTTCCAATTGCAGCACAAGTTTCACAATAAGCCGCCATATTAGGCAATTCATAATTATCTCCAAAAGCTTCTCCGTCACTGGTTGCACCAATACCCCCAGTAATATACAATTTCTTTGAAACAATATTTTCCCAAATCCGATCTATTGCATGTATATAAGCAGTATCCCCGGTCAAAGCGGCAACATCTGCCATACCTGCGTACATATAGGCTGCTCTTACCGCATGTCCAACAGCTTCATCTTGTTCAATAACCGGTTTATGCGCTTGACAATATGCATCTCTCCGAGTAGTATATCCACGTTTGTCGAGAAAAAATTTAGCCTGATCAAGATATTTCTGCTGTCCTGTTACGAGATATAATTTTGCCAACGCCATTTCTGCTATCTGATGTCCGGGAACACGGACCTGCTGTCCCGGCTTATCCCCGATTTCCCGACAAACACAATCGGCATAACGAATAGCAATATCCAAGAAATTACGCTGTCCGGTTGCCTGAAAATGTGCTATGGCTCCCTCCACCATATGGCCTAAGTTGTAAAATTCATGGCTTAATTCCTCCACCTTTTCCCAACGTCGGCTACCAGCCCACCTATGTGGATGACGGGGATTCATTGTACGTGCTGTGTACAAATATCCATCAGTTTCTTGTGCCTTAGCTACAATCACCAACACGCTATCTATATATTCCTTTAATTGACTATCTGGATACGTCTGAAGTAAATAACTAGCCCCTTCAATCGTCTTATACACATCCGTATCATCAAAAGGATATCCTGTCACTTCATTGCTATCATTGGGATGTGCAGCCATTTCAAAATTTCTATATCTTCCTGTTTCCTCACATTTACTGAAAGCCAATGGAACCGTAACCTTACGACTTGCTTCCAGACGTTGCCCCCAAAACGAATCGGTCAATTCAACAGCAGTAAATGGAACGGGAGTAATGGGATAACCGTGTACTGTAGATTTTTCCCGAGAAAACATTACATTCTCCGCTAACAAAAGAAGTAAAACAGAAATTATCAATTTTTTCATAGTAGCCATCTTATTAATTATTGTGTTTTTCAATACCACATTAAATAGAATCTTACTTATGCAAATATATAACAGACACGAACTCCTACTGGTATGCATTTGTTTCCGTATATGGTACACTTTGTTTCCTTTCCTATAAAATAAGAGATAGTTTTTCCTACCTTATACACATTTAAAACATTTCATGCCCTTATATGAAACATTTTTCGTCATATAACCTATTGCTTTATATTAGCTTTGCAATGTCTTTAACATTATCTGATTATGAAAACACATAGGAAACTTTTTTTCGTCTTGCTGACTGCTTCAGCAGGAATCATACACGCTCAACATGTATTCACTCTTCCTACAGTTAGTGAGGAACAGCGGCTGAATGACTTAATTGCTCAAATGACCCTCGACGAGAAAGTCGATGCTTTAGGAAACAATACCCAGGTTCCCCGGCTTGGCATACAAGGTTCAGGCAGTGTGGAAGGATTACATGGAGTAGTGTTAGGGGGACCTACCTACGGAGAAAGGGTCAACACACCGACAACTGTCTTTCCACAAGCCTACGGACTGGGAGAAACATGGGATACTGACCTGCTATATCGTGTAGCGACTTATATCAGTACAGAAAACCGTTATCTCTTTCAAAACGCAAAATACCGGAAAAGCGGACTTATCATGTGGACTCCCAATGTAGACTTAGGCAGAGATCCTCGCTGGGGACGAACGGAAGAATGTTATGGTGAAGACGCTTTCCTCACATCACGACTTGCCGTAGCTTTTATCAAAGGTATACAGGGAGATCATCCTAAATATTGGAGAAATGCTTCGCTGATGAAACACTTCTTGTCGAACAGTAACGAATATGGACGGACATCATCATCATCCAACTATTCTGATAAATTATTCCGTGAATATTATTCCCATCCTTTCTATAAAGGAGTAACCGAAGGAGGATCACAAGCTCTGATGACTGCCTATAATGCATACAACGGCATTCCATGCATCATGCATCCCGTACTGCGTGATGTCGTGATGAAAGAATGGGGACTGAATGGTACCCTGATAACCGACGGCGGAGCTTTCCGACTCTTGCTGAGCGATCACAAACGTTTTGACAACGACCGAGCTGAAGCTGCTGCCGCATGTATCAAGGCCGGCATTACCAAATTTCTGGATGACTACAAAGATGCGGTATACGATGCGTTACGCCGAAAGCTGATCAGTGAAGAAGATATTGAAAAAGCAATCCGGGGAAATCTCAGAATTTCTCTCAAACTGGGCTTGCTGGATGATGCAGCTGACAATCCTTATGCTGCTATCGGTGTGACTGATACCGTTGCACCCTGGAGTAAACCGGAAACCAAAGAACTGGTACGAGAAGCAACTCGCAAATCGGTTGTCCTGCTTAAAAACAAAAGCCACCTGCTTCCGCTCGACAAACAGAAAATAAAAAAGATAGCTGTCATCGGTCAACGTGCTACTGAGGTTTTACAGGACTGGTATTCTGGCAAACCTTTCTATACAGTAAACGTACTCGATGCCATCCGTGAAGAAGCTGGAGATGATATAGAAGTGCGCTATGTAGCAACCAACCGAATGGACAGCGCACGTACGGTTGCAGCATGGGCAGATGTTGCCATTGTATGTGTCGGCAACCATCCTACCTGCGATGCCGGCTGGGAACAAGCCCCTGTGATAAGTGAAGGAAAAGAAGCCGTAGACCGACAGTCCATCCAGTTGGATCAGGAAGATTTGCTCTTGCAAGTAGCTCAGGCCAATCCTAATACCATCGGAGTGCTGATCAGCAGCTTCCCATATGCCATCAACCGTGCCAACCAACGGGTTCCGGCCCTGCTTCATCTTACGCAATGTAGTGAAGAATTGGGACATGCTGTAAGCGATGTTATATTCGGACATTATAATCCGGCAGGCAGACTAACCCAAACCTGGGTAAAAAACATCACCGACCTTCCTCACATGATGGATTACGATATTACTCACGGTCGGACATATATGTATTTTAAAGAAAAGCCATTATATCCTTTTGGTTATGGACTAAGCTATACCCGCTTTAATTACTCTGAAACAACTCTCGATGACCGTGTTATTGAACGTGGCGATACCTTAAGGGTATGCTTCAACCTGAAAAATTCCGGCGATATGGATGGTGATGAGGTTGTACAACTTTACGTTTCCGCACGAAAACATACGGACAAAGATCCTATCAAGCAACTGAAAGCATTCCAGCGTATCAGTCTACGTAAAGGAGAAACGAAAAAAGTAGAGTTAACCGTCCCTTATACAGAATTACAAGTATGGGATGAAAAGCAGAACCGCTTCATTCTTCCTGACAAAGAAATGACACTGGAAATAGGAGCCTCATCATCGGACATCCGTTTACGGACAACATTCCGAGCAGAAGAATAAACCTCCAGCCAATTAATAACAGAAAGGAGTTGTACCGCTACCACGATACAACTCCTTTTTTGATTGTTCAAAATTAAAAACTCCAAGCTATACGGCCAAACTCACCATACTTAAATCGTTTCACTATAATGAAACGATAGATTCAGCCTAGTCAAACGTTATTTATATATTCAATTCAGTCATTGTTATACCACACACAATTATCAGAAAGTCCCGAAGCACGTACTGTTACCTGATTCTCTCCCGACTGTAAAGGAACATTGTTCCATGTAGCCACACAGACCTCATCAGGCGTACATTTTCCCATACTTTTTCCATTCACAAACA
>HF993284.1 GCA_000436795.1 Bacteroides sp. CAG:1076 | reverse complement strand
GTGGGCGTTGACGGATTCGAACCGCCGACCCTCTGCTTGTAAGGCAGATGCTCTGAACCAGCTGAGCTAAACGCCCCAAAGGGGAAAATTTGACCATTTATACTTTTTGGGAGTGGGCGTTGACGGATTCGAACCGCCGACCCTCTGCTTGTAAGGCAGATGCTCTGAACCAGCTGAGCTAAACGCCCCAAAAGTGAATTGAAAAACAAGAGTAGGTTTAGTGGTGGGCGTTGACGGATTCGAACCGCCGACCCTCTGCTTGTAAGGCAGATGCTCTGAACCAGCTGAGCTAAACGCCCTAATCTCTCGTTCTCAATTGCGGTTGCAAAGGTACGGCTTTATTTTGAATATGCAAATATTTGCTTCATTTTTTTTACAAAAACAGCCGTAAAGCAAGCAAAAAAGTATTTTTTAGGGCTTCGATGCCTTTGCAACCAACCTTTAATATCAATTTCCACGGTATGTAGAATAGCCATAAGGAGATAAAGTTATAGGCACGTGATAGTGACTCTTCCCCTTTATTTCGAAAGCAACTTCTACAAATGGATAAAATGTATCTTCTCCCATCAAGTCAAAATAAGGTTTTACATGATAAATAAGTTTATATACCCCATCATGCTCTGTACCATCTTCTTTTAAGAAATCCTTAACACGTCCATTTTCATCGGTCAGTTTTTCTTCTACCATTTTCCATTTTCCGTCAGTCTGTTGTTTATACAGACTGATTTTCACATTAGGAGCAGGTTTCCCCTGAGTAATATCCAGAATATGACTTGATAATTGATATGAATTTTCCTGAGCCAGTCCAAAGCCCAAAGACAAAAACAAGAGTATACAACTCAGCGCAATTTTCTTCATAAGTAATGTTTTTTAAGATGAACAAATAAGCATATATAATAAGGAACAGCTCATTTCCTTTTTTTGTTCATCCTATACAAACAAAAATCGCCAGCCGGTTAATACAAGAATCTGCATATATCCGGATGGCGACTTATCTGCTATACTCAATTATAAAGCCTGAATATTATTCCTGACCAAAACGTTTTGCCTGTTCGGCTATAAGTGCTGCATCATCGAAATAATTAATTTTCATAGCGCTACGTACTTCAGACATTGTCTGGGCAGCTGTTTCACGAGCTACTTCACAACCTTTCTTCAACATATCGTATACTGCCGGAATATCCTTTTCGAACATTTTACGACGGTCACGTATCGGAGCAAGTTCCTCCTGCATGATAGCTGCCAAGAATTTCTTTACCTTCATATCTCCCAGTCCACCACGAGTATAGTGAGCCTTCAGTTCATCCAGGTTCGGATAATCAGGCAAATAACGCTCGAAATGTTCCGGACGACAGAATGCATCCAGATAAGTAAAGACACAATTACCCTCCAGTTTTCCTGGATCGCTGACCCTAATATGAGTTGGATCGGTATACATACTCTTTACCTTCTTTTCAACTTCATCGGCCGAATCAGATAAATAAATGCAGTTTCCCAATGACTTACTCATTTTTGCCTTTCCATCCGTTCCCGGCAAACGCATACAAGCGGCATTATCCGGCAACAGAATTTCTGGTTCTACCAACGTTTCACCATAAATATAATTGAAACGACGTACAATTTCTCTGGTCTGCTCAATCATCGGTTCCTGGTCTTCACCTACTGGCACTGTAGTAGCTTTGAAAGCAGCAATATCAGCAGCCTGGCTGATAGGATAAGTAAAGAATCCTACAGGAATGCTCGTTTCAAAGTTACGCATCTGGATTTCTGTCTTCACAGTAGGATTACGCTGCAAACGAGAAACAGTCACCAAGTCCATAAAATAGAAGCTCAATTCATAAAGTTCCGGAATCTGTGACTGGATGAAGATAGTAGATTTAGCTGGATCCAAACCGGCAGCCAGATAATCAAGGGCTACTTCGATCACATTCTGACGAACCTTCTCCGGATTGTCTATATTATCAGTCAATGCCTGTCCATCGGCCTCGAACACAAATATCTTATCGTAGAGTCCCGAATTTTGAAGTTCTACACGACGACGCAACGAACCAACATAATGTCCGATATGCAATTTTCCGGTAGGACGGTCGCCGGTAAGTATAATTTTCTCCTTTTTCATCATTATATCTTTGATAGTTATTAATTAGCAGCAAAGATAAGCAAATCCTTTGTTTTCTTCAAAATTAATTGTTTCTTTGCATGTATAAGATAATGAATGACAACCAATAAATCTATATTAATAAAACACCATGAAGAAAGAATTAAAGAAAGTCCTGGTGCTCGGCTCAGGTGCACTCAAGATCGGACAAGCCGGAGAATTCGACTATTCAGGCTCTCAGGCGCTGAAAGCCTTGCGTGAAGAAGGTATCAGTTCTGTATTAGTCAATCCTAATATCGCTACTATCCAAACCTCGGAGGGTATTGCCGACCGAGTATATTTTCTTCCTGTAACTCCTTATTTCGTAACCGAAATTATTAAGAAAGAACGTCCCGACGGAATCTTGCTTGCATTTGGAGGACAAACTGCGCTGAACTGTGGCACTGAATTGTATCAGACAGGAGTACTGAAAGAATATGGTGTAAAAGTTCTGGGTACATCGGTAGATGCAATCATGTATACGGAAGACCGTGATCTGTTCGTCAAGAAGTTGAATGAAATAGAAATGAAGACCCCAGTCAGCCAAGCCGTAGAAAACATGGAAGACGCACTGACTGCTGCACGTCGTATAGGCTATCCGGTCATGATTCGCTCGGCATATGCTCTTGGCGGACTGGGAAGCGGAATCTGTCCCAATGAAGAAAAATTCATTGAACTGGCAGAAAGTGCCTTTACGTTCTCTCCACAGATATTAGTAGAAGAATCACTTAAAGGATGGAAAGAAATAGAATTTGAAGTAATCCGCGATGCAAACGACCATTGCTTTACCGTTGCAAGTATGGAAAACTTCGACCCACTGGGTATTCATACAGGTGAATCCATCGTTGTTGCTCCTACTTGTTCTCTGACACAAGATCAGGTCACCATGCTGCAAGACTTATCAAAACAATGCATTCGCCATTTAGGCATTGTAGGAGAATGTAATATCCAATATGCTTTCAACGCCGACACAAACGACTACCGTGTAATTGAAGTAAATGCCCGCCTCAGCCGTTCCTCTGCTTTAGCATCCAAAGCAACAGGATATCCGCTCGCTTTTGTTGCTGCCAAAATCGCATTAGGATATACACTTGATGAAATCGGTGAAATGGGCACTCCGAACTCGGCATATGTAGCTCCTTCACTCGACTATTTAATTTGCAAGATTCCACGCTGGGATTTAACCAAATTTGTCGGTGTATCACGCCGCATCGGTTCCAGTATGAAATCGGTTGGTGAAATCATGTCTATCGGACGTTCGTTTGAGGAAATCATCCAGAAAGGACTCCGTATGATCGGACAAGGCATGCATGGTTTTGTTGGTAATGACCACACACGCTTTGACAATCTGGACGATGAACTTGCCAACCCTACAGACTTACGAATATTTGCCATTGCACAGGCTTTGGAAGAAGGATATGATATCCAGCGTATTTACGACTTAACTAAAATAGACCCATGGTTCATAGGTAAACTAAAAAATATTGTTGACTATAAGGCCAAACTGCAATCGTATAACTCACTGGAAGAACTTCCTGCCGACGTCCTACGCAAAGCAAAAGTATTGGGGTTCTCGGATTTCCAGATTGCACGCTTCGTTTTGAAACCAACTACCGGCAATATGGAAAAAGAGAATCTTGCCGTACGTGCTTATCGTAAGAAATTGGGCATACTGCCAGCCGTAAAACGTATCAATACAGTTGCATCCGAGCATCCGGAACTGACAAATTACCTCTATATGACGTACGGTGCCGAAGGGTATGACGTCAATTACTACAAGAACGAAAAATCTGTTGTTGTACTTGGTTCGGGTGCCTACCGTATCGGTTCATCAGTAGAATTTGACTGGTGCTCAGTCAATGCCATTCAGACAGCACGCAAGCTGGGATATAAGTCAATTATGATCAACTATAATCCAGAAACAGTTTCTACCGATTACGATATGTGCGACCGCCTGTATTTCGATGAATTGTCATTCGAACGCGTACTCGATGTCATCGATTTGGAACAGCCACGTGGAGTAATCGTATCTGTAGGTGGACAAATTCCAAATAATCTTGCCATGAAACTTTATCGCCAGTCGGTTCCTATTTTAGGAACATCTCCTATATCTATCGACCGTGCCGAAAACAGAAACAAGTTCTCGGCTATGCTCGACCAGTTAGGAATAGACCAGCCCGCATGGCAGGAACTGACAAGTCTGGACGACGTAAAAGCCTTTGTTGCCAAGGTAGGTTATCCGGTACTAGTCCGTCCGTCGTATGTATTAAGTGGCGCCGCCATGAACGTATGTTACGACGAAGAAGAGCTTACCCGCTTCTTGCAGATGGCAAGTGAGGTTTCGAAAGAATATCCGGTAGTTGTTTCACAGTTCATGCAAGAAACCAAAGAAATAGAATTCGATGCTGTAGCACAAAATGGTGAAATAGTAGAATATGCTATTTCAGAGCATATTGAATATGCAGGAGTACATTCGGGAGATGCAACACTCGTATTCCCTGCTCAACAAATTTATTTCTCTACAGCGCGACAAATCAAGAAAATCAGTCGCCGGATTGCACAGGAATTAAATATCTCCGGTCCGTTCAACATTCAGTATCTTGCCCGCAAAAATGAAGTGAAGGTTATAGAATGTAATTTGCGTGCTTCACGTAGTTTCCCGTTTGTTTCCAAGGTCTTGAAACGCAATTTTATCGAAACAGCAACACGTATCATGCTCGATGCTCCATATACCCGCCCGGATAAGTCAGCATTCGACATCGACCGTATCGGGGTAAAAGCTTCACAATTCTCGTTTGCACGCCTTCAGAATGCCGACCCTGTATTAGGCGTCGACATGTCATCAACCGGAGAAGTCGGCTGTTTAGGTGACGATTTTAACGAAGCTTTGCTCAATGCTCTGATTGCAACAGGCTATAAGATTCCGAAACAATCGATACTTCTCTCTTCTGGAGCTACCAAATCGAAAGTTGATTTACTGGATGCCAGTCACATGCTGAGCAAAAACGGTTACCACATTTATGCAACAGCAGGTACGGCAACCTTCCTCAACTCACATGGAATACCGACGACTCCTGTATTCTGGCCCGACGAACGCCCACATGCCGAAAACAATGTGATGAAGATGATTGCCGAGCATAAGTTCGATTTGATAGTCAACATTCCGAAAAACCACTCCAAACGTGAGCTGACAAACGGATATCGTATCCGTCGTGGAGCAATAGATCATAATATTCCATTAATGACCAACGCCCGTCTGGCAAAAGCATTCATTGAAGCTTTCTGTAGCATGAAACAGGAAGATATACAGATAAAGAGCTGGCAGGAATATAAATAACCGACAATACAAGCTCATAAAATAATATTCCCTGTTTCCGAATCTCAGATTATGATTAACCTGAATTCGGAGACAGGGAATTTTTATTTATAGCTCAAAACCTTTAAGCAATCAAAATTGTTACATAAAATTATACCTGACAGACTTATATTACCACAATTAATATACTATTCTTATGAAACTACTGACTCCAATCGCCTTCTTTTTTCTGATGTTCAGCCTGTTTTTTACCGGATGCAAAAAAGAAAAACTGGAAGAAAAGGCTAAAGAACCCAGCAACGTACCAACCGGTTCTACCGATGACACAGAAAATTCTGACGGAACAGACGAAAAAGAAGAGAATGACTCTCCAACCGATGCATTAAAATTATTTCAAAGACTAACCAACGGAGTACTACAGGGAGAGAAAGAAATAGACGTCAGAGAATTCAATATTTCTTCCGATAAGGCAGATAGCCTATACAATTGTTTTATAAGAAACAACCCTCTCCTGTTTCATCTGAAAGTCAGTGGAAATATCGGCTACAGAGTCGATTTACAACACCCGGAATACCTGGCAACCTTTATTCCTCAATACGCAGTATTACCTGCCATTATCCATGATATCTATCCAGCTATGGAAGAAGCCATCGAAACATTCTACATGGAGTTGGACTATCGGATGACACCGGCAGAAATAGCCTATACACTTTATCAGAAACTGTGTAAAGAAATTATTTACGGAGAAAGGAATGAAGAATATCCCAATCTGGCATATAGTTCATTTTCTGCATTGGGAGCATTCATCACTCATAAAGCCGTATGTCAGGGATATAGCCTTTCACTCTCACTATTGTTAAACGGATTAGGCATTCAAACCGAGTATGTAACAGGTCCCATACCCGGAACCTCAGGACACGCATGGAACAGAATTTACATAGATGGCAACTGGTATAATGCAGATGCAACATTCGATGACGCCAGCAGCTATAATCTTACCACAATATCGAGCATCAATAAATATTTTCTGTGTTCGGACGAACTATTTTACACAACATTCGAGCATGCAAAACCTTATTTAAATTTACAGGAACAAATCTACACAACCTCCGGAAACAAGTTCGACAATGAAAAATGTGTAATCAGAAGATTCGATACACAAGGAGAAATAATTAAGACCGAAGCCATATATGCCAACGGATACTGGTATTACTTATCTACGAAAAACGAAAAAATGAAAATCATAAAAAGTGATTTCAACGGACAGCATATAAAGGAGCTCAGACAACAAAATATAGCATCAACAATAGGCAATGTAGACAAAGTACAATATACCAAAGACCGGATTTTCTTTTTGGACATCATTGACGGTAAATACAATATCTGCTCAACCGACTATGATGGAAATGATTTCAGGCAGGAAAAGAGAATTTCATTTATCGAAGCCTCCAGCACAGAGCTGAATTTAAGCCAAGACAAGAGCCTGCCTGTTCATGATTTCAGGGGAATAGTGGCCCTGAAGTCAGAGCTGATGCTGGCAAAATTGAGACTTCTGTATTTCCATGGCGACGATGATTACTTCCATTTGTCCCAGCCTCAAGCTCAAGCACTGGAAAACTCGATAAAAGATATAGAAATCATGCTGAAAAATCAACATATAGATGATACACAAGCCAATATACTTGCAAAAGAAATCAAATCCAAGCGCAAAGCATATAATCTGCCAATCTCTGTAAAACATTGAATAGTTTTCCTACAATAACATAAACGTGAGTCCGATATAACCCCCACCTTGCCACAGCAAGAAAGTTTTATATCAAGCTCACGTTTTATTTCATCTAAAAAAACAGTAGTTAATCCACAGATTCCTTTTCCGGAGTATTCAATTTCCGTTTGACAACAGCCGGATTACCTACAGCCAGACTATCGGAAGGAATATCTTTCGTAACCACGCTTCCAGCACCGATAATACACCGGTCGCCAATCGTCACTCCCGGAAGAATAATAGCTCCTCCTCCAATCCAGCAATCCTTACCAATAGTCACCGGATATGAATATTCCTTAGAAGCACGACGCTCACGGTAATCGATAGGATGATGAGGAGTATAAATCTGTACATTTGGAGCAATCAGGGTATAATCACCTATCGTAATGTAAGCCCCGTCAAGAAAAGTACATCCGGCATTGACAAACACATGTTCTCCCAACCGTATGCCATGTCCGTGATCGCAGAAGAAAGGTGGCTGAATAACCGATGTCGCAGGTATTCCCGGCACCAGATCTTCCAGTACCTTACGGTAATCGTCATCGTAAAGAGTCATTGCCCGAAACTTAGCCAACAGTTTCTTACAATGATAAAAGCTGCTCTGTATTTCAGGAGAGCTGAAATCAGCAAGCAGGCCGTTCCTCATTTTCTCAATTTCATTCATAGCATTCCGATACCAGAGTTAATTACTTCAAAGCTTCTTCAATAGTACTCATCAGTTTCTGAAACTCTTCGGGAGTATATCCCGTAGATGCATATATCAACTTTCCATCCTTGCCAAACAAATAAGCACGTGGAATACTCTGGTCGGCAAACAATGAAAAGACTTCACGCTTAGGATCCGGATAAAGCGGGAAAGTAAACTTCTTACGGGTGTTATATTTAGTCAGTTCAGCATCAGTATGCTCACGACCAATCACCAGCAAACGGAAATTCTCATTATCTTTATACTTTGGATAAAGCGTACTCTGTACCTCGGCAAGTTCCTTTTGGCACGGTCCACACCACGTAGCAAACAGACTAACCAAAACTACCTTACCCTTCAAGTCGGCAGGAGTAACGGTTCCATACACTTCCGAATTCAGTGTAAACTGAGGCATTGTATCACCTATTTTCACTTTCTCTGTACTTGTCTGAGCATTCGCTCCCATAAAAAACAGCATTAAAACCATTATCAGGCCGCCGATTTTCAACGATTTCATCATATATTATCAGAATTTAAATAAAACGATTCACGCTATCATCAACAAATATATGTTTTTTCTGAACAAAAATCCCTGACAGGACGTATCTTTGTAATGAGTTTTAACAAAAACAGCTACTGCTTATGATGATTTATATTTCGTGCGCCAAGACAATGACTGCACGCAACCGCCAGCAGGTTCCTTTTACAACAATACCCCATTTTGAGAAAGAGGCCCGTGAAAATGCCATGAACATGGCACAGTTCAGTGCTAAAGATTTGTCAAGTCTGTTACGAATAAACAATAAGTTAGCAGCCGAAAACGTTCTCAGGTATCACGAGTTCTTCTCACCAGAAAGCCACTCTCTTCCAGCTTTACTTGCATATACAGGTATCGTATTCAAGCGTCTTAATCCAAAAGATTTTACCGACGAAGACTGGGAATATACCCAAGACCATCTGTTCATTACCTCTTTCCTTTACGGACTACTGCGCCCGCTCGATTTGATAAAAAGTTATCGTCTGGAGGGTGACGTACGCATGCCAGAACATGGAGATGCAACAATGTTCGAATACTGGCGTTCCCTGCTGACAGATTATTTCATCACAGAAATTAAAAAGCAAGGCGGAGTTTTGGTCAATCTGGCAAGTGCCGAAATGAAAGGTCTATTTCACTGGGAAAAAATTACTCAAGCCGTAAGGGTTATTACTCCCGAATTTATGGTATACAAGAATGGTAAGCCCACAACAGTAGTTGTCTATGCCAAAATGTGCAGAGGAGAAATGACACGCTTCATCCTGAAAAACCGTATCGAAGATGTAGAAGCACTGAAAACTTTCGAATGGGAAGGGTTCACATTCGACGAGGCGTTAAGTCAAAAAGACCGTATGGTTTTCACCTTGCAATAAAAATGAGGTTGTCTTAAAATAGAATTGCCAAAAGTAAAAATCTGATAGATTGAAATTTAGAAAAAATCTCCTACTTTTAGTCCTGTATTTGAAGAAAACAAAGACTAAAGTAGGAGATTTTTATGTTGTAACTTATAGATATAAGTAAGCCTATCTCAGTTTTTCATTTTGAAACAGCCTCATTTCTATTAATTAATCGAATTTTCAAAGCCTATTATTCTAAGCATAGTTTTTATTATAGTAGAAGAAGCATTCAAAATCATCGCCTCCATCTTTATAAAATGAACTAACCATTTTTTCACACCAAAATATCACTGAATAAGATGTGTATATGCTCAGTTACAAACAAATTCATCGTAGTACCTGAAAAAATGTACTTTCAGCTTAGGAGGGAAGCCCTCCAATGCCTTGACAAGACGTTTTTAGTCAATAACCTTTATTGATTGAGTAACTGACGAATGGCAGCATTCTCCTCACTTTTCACCTTTCTTTCTGCTTCCGGCAGAAATATAGCATCCAGCAGATAAGAAGGAACTTCCGTTTTCGGAGAAAAAGCAGTAGAATGTACGTACGCATTTATCGAATATAAAAGCTGTTTCATGGCTATCCGTTTATCCATATCTTTTTGGATATCCATGCACAACACAAAAAGTTTTCCATCACCAACTTTTACTTCAAAAGCAATAGCCAGTTTACGATTAACTTCATAAGTATCAATACTCTGAATAACTGGTTCAAGCTCATACAAGTCTGTTAAATCTACAGCTTTACCATAATTCAAAATATCCCACCACTGCCAGTCAGCATAATAAGAGGTCGGAAAATACTGAAAAGCCGGATGAGACGAATCAATCCACGTTCCCACAATCATCGGATCCCAGTTAAACATGACAGGATTCCAGAAATGTCCGGTAAACTTGGTATTACGACCATTTACCTTGCTTGGTATAAACAATACATTTTCTCCTTTTCCCAATTTTTGTTTAGCATCCTCCCAAGTATTCACATACTGAATATTATTTACCAGTGTACTAATTTCCTGAGGATAAACCCAAATATCCCATTCATTCTGAATGCCGTTATCTAAGCAGACTCTGAATGTATACTTGCCAGCTTCTTGAATATTATGTAACGGTACCTGCACTTGTCCTAAAGAATCAACTCCTCCGACAGGTAACATAGCATGTCCTAACTTACCTTTAGCCATGACTTTCTGATTTTCTCCTATAAGACACCAGTCAAGGCTACCTTTCGCCAAGTTTTTTTCACCGTACTGATAAATCTCGAGTTTTACATTAAAACTTTCAGAATTCAAATATGTACGTTTCGGGAAACGAGCCAGCAACACAACCGGAGCGCACGATTCTCTGTATTTTTCTGGAGTAACCAACCCTTTGCTATCCCAAAAAGCATCCAGAATACCTACAAAAGCACTACCCTGCCCCGGGAAATCAGACAATCCTAATAACTGAAAGCCTCCAGAATTAGCCGTGCGCATCAATGCTTCATTTACTTCCTTATATTGCAATACTGTATGAGCGCCCGTAGCCTTGAAAAAATCATCAGCTTTGTGCAACATTCCGTTCGCAGCAAGACGCTGTTTGAAAATCTGAAAGTTTCTCGGCTCCAGAACTCCCGTATACTTGGATGTTTCGTTAAAATTAGGAAACATACAACGCTGTCCCGATTCATGAGCGATTACCGGCACATCGATATCCGACTCTTTAGAGCGGTCCCAATCTGTAGAGGGCTGACCATCATAAACTGTAATCCAGCCCTTTTCCGTAAGATGAGAAACATAAAACTCATCAGATTTAACATGATCGCGAGCAGTAGAAGCAGAATAAAGATGACGATTGTCATAAGACTGTCCCTTCTTTACCAAATCCTCCAAAACAGTAAAATCACCCTCATTCTCATTTCCATTACACATCAGCAAAAAAGATGGATGATTGCCATATTCATCTAAAACAGCATACATCTCTTTTTCAAAGAAATCACGGCGCTCCGGATATTTACCAACATTCTTTACCCACATAGGCAACTCAACCTGTAAATACAATCCTATCTCATCGGCAGCATAGAAAGCAGCTTCCGGAGGACACCACGAATGGAAACGTACATGATTCAAACCATATTCCTTAACCGTACGAAATATACGCAGCCAACTTTCCACGTCGGTTGCCGGATAGCCCGTCAATGGGAAAACAGCACAATCGAGCAAACCACGTAAATGAATATTACGACCATTTAAACGTATATGATGTGCTCCCTTTTCAACTTTTCTGAAACCGAACTGTTCGCAGACACTTGCTTTATTTCCATTTACAGTCCATTCTACAGTCAAATTATACAAAGCTGGATTAAACTCATCCCACAATTTAAATTTCTTACCAACCGATAATATTCTTTCTACAGTAGACTGGTTGGAAGAAAGCTCAATTTCCTCTGAATCGGAAGCAAGAATTTTGCCATTCTTTTCGGACACAGTAAGCATCAGATTTCCCTTCACAGCCTTTTCCGAAGAATTGATATATATTTTAGCTGTAACCTGTCCATTCTCTATATCCGGATATACTTTTACATGCTTTATATAGTCAGGCATCTTAGCCTCCAATGAGATTTCTCCGACGATCCCATTCCAGTTAGTTTGCGCATGTTCTGTCAAAGTATGATTCCATACATCCATAGGATACTTCATTCTGTTGTCTACACAGAGTGTTAAAATATGGGTACCTGGAGTACAATATTTAGTAAGCACAAAACGATTAGGAGTACACAAACGTTCATCGGTTCCAACCAAAGCTCCATCAACATACACGGCAGTTTCCCAATGGCAGCGTTCCAAATTCAGAATAATTTCCTTGCCTGACCAATCTTGTGGAATAAGAATTTCCCGCTGATACCATGCCTGTCCACAATATTCATATTTCCGTGACAATCGGTCCACATAAGCTACTTGATTCGGAATTCCCTTACCAGCCTGATCCGTACTACCGGGTAACATAATTGTTTCAGTCAATTTTGTCTGATAAAGTTCCGAGCCTGGAATCTTACCAAAGCCCATCGGATCCAACTGGAAACGCCAGATTCCCGATAAATCTATTTTGTCAGCCTGTTGAACCGCAAGAGCACACTGAAACGAAAACAGAGATAAAAGAGTAANNNGCAAGAGCACACTGAAACAAAAACAGAGATAAAAGAGTAAACACAAATTTCATAATTATGATTTAAGTTATTCTACAATAATTTCCTTATTAAGACGAATATCTTCTGAGGAAGCTCCCACCATCAGCAAAAAGCGTCCAGGTTCGACCGTCCATTTACCATCCATTCCGACCAATGAAAGGTCATCAGCACCCAACGTAAATTTCACCTCTCGAGTTGCTCCGGCTTTCAAATGGAAACGTGTAAACTTCTTTAATTGCTTCAAAGGCTGGGAAACAGAAGCGAATTCATCACGTACATACAACTGTGCAACTTCATCACCGTCAACATTTCCTATATTCTTCACTATAAAAGACACTTCAAATTCTCTTGGAGCCACTTTTTTTACATTCAAATCCGTATATTCGAACTTAGTATAGCTCAGCCCATATCCAAATTCGTAAAGCGGAGCAGCAGACAGCTCTACATAATCATGATTTTGGGGAGCTTTCTTATTATAATAAATAGGGAGTTGTCCAACAGAGCGGGGTACAGACACAGGCAAGCGTCCTGCCGGATTATAATCGCCAAACAAAACATCGGCAATAGCCATTCCTCCCTCCTGTCCCGGATAAAAGGCTGTCAACAAAGCATCAGCATGTGACTGAGCCCAAACCTTATCCAACGGACGGCCTTCTATATAAATAACGACCAATGGCTTTCCGGTCGCTTTCAATGCCTCAAGCAGCTCATTCTGTTTTCCCATCAATGAAAGAGTGGCACGGTCAAATCCTTCACCACACTCCATATCACTGACCGTTGCACTACTGGTAACAGCCGCACCCGTTTCAAGATAACTGGTCTTGAAATCACGAGCACTTGATCCTCCGACAACAGCAATTACCACATCGGCTGATTGTGCTGCATGAACAGCCTTCTCCATTTCTACATTACTCGTATCCCGAATGGCACATCCTTTCACATACTCCACCTGACTGGCAGAGAGTTTACTCAAAACTCCTTCCAATACTGTTTTTACATTACTTTCTTCCTGAGGAGCCGTATAATCTCCCAGCATATTATATTGATTATCTGCATTCGGCCCTATTACAGCAACTTTTCCTATTGACTTCGATAATGGAAGTACTCCGTTATTTTCAAGAAGAACAACAGACTGTTGCGCTATACGACGCGCTAAATCCACGTGTTGCTCACTACGAACTTCCTTCTTTGCTTCATTCGGATCGACATAGGGATGCTCAAACAATCCCATGTCAAATTTCAGTGTAAGCACATGAGCTACCGCCGAATCTACCAAGCATTCCGACACTGCTCCCGAATGTACTGATTCACATAAAGTAGCAAACGCTTCAGCACCCAAATCAACATCCACTCCAGCTTGTAAAGCCTGCCTGCCGGCATCGGCCAGAGTAGGAGCAGTGAAATGAGAAGCATGTAACCCATCGATACTATATAAATCGGATACCACAAACCCATTAAATCCCCATTCCTTACGCAATAAATCGGTTAATAAATAATGATTGGAAGTACAAGGCACCCCATCAATTGAATTGTATGAAGTCATTACAGACAAAGCTCCGGCTTCAATGGCATCGCGAAACGGAGGTAAAAAGTTCTGCTTCAAATCACGTTCACCAACAGTTGCATAATTTCCATTTTGTCCAGCTTCAGGAATTGCATAAGCTAAAAAATGTTTTAATGTAGCAATTGTAGAATAGGGAAGATTCAACTTACCCCCTCCAAGTCCGGCTACCACAGCAGCCCCCATCTTACCGGCAAGCACAGGGTCTTCTCCAAATGTTTCCTCTACCCGTGACCAGCGTGCGTCACGTGACAAATCCAATACCGGGCCATAGCTAATATGTGCCCCCTGCAGACGCACCTCTTTTCCAATCGCTTTTCCCATCTCTTCCATCAAAGCCGGTGACCAGGTAGCAGCAAGACCAATGCCAGTTGGAAAGACAGTTGTACCAATCGCCATATGACCATGAGGGGCTTCTTCTGCCAGAAAAACAGGAATACCTAAACGTGTATTATCCAACACATATTTTTGCAATGCGTTGCCAGCTTTTGCAGCCAGTTCCGGATTCAAACCATTTTCCAGTGTTTTTTTAGTCCAAGGGTCAGCACGGTATGTTGCCCATAGCATACCGGCAGCACTCCGTTTTACCAACTCCTTAAATTTATCGGAAACTATTACCTTATCTCCCTTAATCTCATACATATCCCAGCCCAATACACAAAGCAACTGACCTACTTTCTCTTCCACCGTCATTCGTGACAGCAAATCATTTACACGTTGCGACGTCGGAAGAGAAGCATCTTTATAGGGAAACTTTTCGGCATGTATTGAATTTATCATGCATAGTCCCCCTACTAACATTGTAACAAAAGGATTAAACCATTTCATAATTCACTCTATTATTTTGGTAATGTTCAATCAAATCGACTAAAAAAACAATCATTTATTCACAGACAATAAATCAGGGCTCCGTGCAAACAACCTTAAGAGGTTTATCCAGAGGTTTACCATTAACTACCGGATATACATAAGCCAAACGAGTAAACTTACCCGTATAAGAATAGGTAACCGACATTACTTTCTCTTCTTTAGGCTTCATCATATACGGACTTGTAAAAGTTACATCCGTATTGCCGTCCATTACAATAAAGAAAAGCTTCATTTCCTTGTCTGTATTATTAATGAACTTCAAATCCATAACCTTTCTATCTCCTTCTTTCATATATCCAAAGGCCATAACTTCAAAATTCATCCACAGTCCATTGCCATATTCATAAGGATACCTGTCTGATACAGGATGCTCGCCCGGTTTTACCGTTCCCTTTATCCAAATACGATTATAATTCTGATTTTCATTCGTTAAAACAACAATCTCCTTACTAAAGAAACCAGGACGATACATCGGATTGAAATAGACTTTTACAATTCCCTTAGCACCGGGTTGTATCGGTTTTTTAGGATAATCAAACTTAACACAGCCGCAACCACTTGTTACACCAGTGATAGCAACAGCCTTCTTATCCTTATTCTGGAATTCAAACTCATGAGAAACAACTCCTTTTTCTTCATCAATGGTTCCAAAATTAAAAACACGCTCTTCGAATATCAAACTCTTTCCTAAAGCCGGCTCCTGAGCCCAAGAAACTATCCTACAAAAACAGAATAGTAAGATAAGATAAAGTGCTTTCATAAACCAGGTTCTACATTATTGTATATTTATAAATTATTATTGTATTGTAACAGCCAATGATATTTTCTATTTTCCCATCGACAACGGGGTATTCTTTGTAATATATCTATACAAGACACCTCATAGACACTACAAATTTAATAAACAATCGAGAATAAATATAAAACAAGAGGGCAAAGCGAATTCATTACACGATTGCCCTACCCTCATGTTATCTACTTTAATAGGTCTTATTTAACCCACACATTTTCTTCACTCTTATCCCATTGTACATAAGTATGAGTATCAGTCAAATGAGTACCAGGATTCGGCTCTGTTTCTGTCAGACAACGCCAAGTATCCGACCAGTCAATCGTATAGCCGTTGCCTGTTGCATCATGGAAAATATAACCTTCACCTTCATTCATTTTCCAATAAGCCATTAACCCCGGAGATTCAGGATCTACACTATTCAAACCACCTTTAATTTCTTCTGCATTCAACGCACGTTCCCATATTCGAGTTTCAGCAATACTGCCATCAAATTTCTGATCTTCACGATATCCAGCCCATGACATACCGATTTCTACCCCTTGAAAAAGAGTTGAATATCCAGTATAATTAACTTCGATATCCTTTTCACCATCTACATACATCGTAAATTTACTTCCATCGTATACAATAGTAAGCAAATACCATGTATTAGTCAAGAACATCTTATTGGCAAAATGATTACCGGCATCACCTCCTAAGACAAACTGAAGTCTATTACCTGTTCCACCTTCTCCAAAGCGCATCATCACAGTATTATTACCATTGAAAGCAAAGAAACGAGAGATATGTCCATTAGGTAAAGAATTGGCTTTCACCTTTATCTGATAAGTGAAAGCTGATAATTCTTTTTGCAAATTGGAATCAAAATAATAATTAGCATACATATTAGAATTTGTCAAATCTAACGCTGCAAATTTACCGGATGGATCATCGGGAGTATAGTCTCCTTCTCCACCACTTCCAGCTTTCTTATAATCAATAATTACAATACTTCGGTAAATTTTTACCGAAAGATTAA
>HF993283.1 GCA_000436795.1 Bacteroides sp. CAG:1076 | reverse complement strand
ACGTATATTTGTCAGCTCGTAATTTGCAGGGCACAGAAGTTATGCTCGCATCAACAATCAATTCTTACAAAGTTTTGAATGCTGATGTTCTTGTCATGACAGAAAATTCGTTGAAGACTATCGATGAAATCTTAAATAAATAAAGGAGAAAGATAATATGGCATTTATAATAAAACCATTGGTCACTGAGAAGATGACCAAGATTACAGACAAGCAGCCTAACCGCTACGGCTTCGTTGTTCGTCCAGAGGCTGACAAACTCCAAATTAAGAAAGAAGTCGAGAGTCTGTATAATGTTACAGTAGTTGACGTGAACACTGCCCGCTATGCCGGAAAGCGCTTGAGCCGCTATACAAAGGCCGGTTTGATTAAGGGACAGAAGAACGCGTTCAAAAAAGCAATCGTTACTCTTAAAGAAGGCGAAACAATTGATTTTTACAGCAATATTTAAATAAAAAATGGCAGTACGTAAATTTAAACCGGTAACTCCGGGTCAAAGACACAAGATTATTGGTACGTTCGAGGAGATTACTGCATCCGTACCAGAGAAGTCTCTCGTTTACGGTAAACGTTCTACCGGTGGTCGAAACAATACAGGTAAGATGACTGTACGCTATATGGGCGGCGGTCATAAGAGAAAATACCGTTTGATCGACTTCAAGCGTGAGAAAGATGGTGTTCCAGCTGTAGTTAAGACAATTGAATACGATCCGAACCGTTCGGCTCGTATTGCATTGTTGTATTATGCTGATGGTGAAAAACGTTACATTATTGCTCCTAACGGACTGCAGGTAGGTGCAACTCTGATGTCAGGAAAGGACGCAGCGCCTGAGATTGGTAATACGCTTCCTTTGGCTAACATCCCCGTAGGTACTGTAATTCACAACATTGAGTTACGTCCGGGTCAGGGTGCACTGCTCGTTCGCTCGGCTGGTAATTTTGCTCAGTTGACTTCTCGTGAAGGCAGTTATTGTGTTATTAAGCTCCCTTCAGGTGAGACTCGTAAAATTCTTAGCGCATGTAAGGCTACTATTGGTAGCGTAGGTAACTCAGACCACGCTCTTGAACAGTCTGGTAAGGCTGGACGTTCACGCTGGTTGGGTCGTCGTCCTCACAACCGTGGTGTTGTTATGAACCCGCATGATCACCCGATGGGTGGTGGTGAAGGACGTCAGTCTGGA
>HF993282.1 GCA_000436795.1 Bacteroides sp. CAG:1076 | reverse complement strand
CCAGAGCCGCTTAGGCTTGGCGAATTTTTAACGAACTATTGTAATTAAATAAGTTAGTATTAGTTTTAATGGAAAAAGAACAGACTGTAGCTCCGGGTGCGGGGCTGATTTACGGACTGAATGACCGTCCGCCTGTGAAAGAAACGATTTTTGCCGCTTTGCAGCATCTGCTGGCTATCTTTGTGGCTATTATCACTCCTCCGTTGATTATTGCTGGTGCGTTGAAGCTTGATTTGGAAACAACAGGTTTTCTTGTTTCAATGGCTTTGTTTGCATCGGGTATCTCTACTTTTATCCAGTGTCGTCGGGTAGGACCTGTCGGTTGCGGATTACTCTGTATTCAGGGAACCAGTTTTTCATTCATTGGTCCGATTATTTCTGCCGGGCTGACCGGAGGACTTTCTGCTATTTTTGGTGCATGTATCGTTGCTTCTTCAGTAGAAATGCTGATTAGTCGCGTGCTGAAGTATACTCGTCGTATCATTACTCCGCTGGTTTCGGGTATTGTCGTTACGCTTATCGGTATGAGTTTGATTAAAGTTGGTATTTCTGCCTGCGGAGGTGGTGCCGTTGCTCAGGCAAATGGTACGTTTGGGGCCATACAGCATGTAGGACTTGCCGCACTGGTATTGGTTCTGATAATTATTTTCAACCGTAGCTCCAACCGTTATCTGCGCATGAGTTCTATCGTTATCGGTTTGGTTATCGGATATATTACGGCATGGGCACTGGGTATGGTCGATTTCTCTGCTGTACAGAACTATGGCGGATTCAATATTCCTATACCTTTCCGTTATGGCATTTCATTCGAT
>HF993281.1:21502-33341 GCA_000436795.1 Bacteroides sp. CAG:1076 | reverse complement strand
CTTAGGCTTGGCGAATTTTTAACGAACTATTGAAAGTTAGTATTTTACAATAATATAAAAAGACTGATTTGTCACAACGAATAAAAATGCAACTTGTGTATATATATTGATTTTTCGGCTGATAATAGATCATACTTTTATACAAATAACTTAGAAATGAAAAAGATTAAGTATCGCATTGTTTACAATCGCAAAAAGCAGTTAGACAGCCAGGGAAAGGCTTTAGTTCAGGTAGAAGCCTACCTGTCGGGCAAAAAATCTTATTTTTCTACTCATATTTATCTCAAGCCCAGCCAGTGGAGTGCCCGTACTTCATCAGTCTGTAATCATCCTCATGCGGAAGAACTTAACTATATGCTGGAAGAATTCATGCTAAACCTGCAAATGCGTGAACTGGAAGCCTGGAAACAAGGGAAGGAAATCTGCCTTCAACTATTGAAAGAAATCCATGAAGATACAGCCGTTGAAAACAAGCTAATCCCTTTTGGTAGAAAATGGATAGAAAATTCTCCCATCCGCGAAAGCACTAAAAGTAATCTGAACACAACTCTTTCGTTGCTGGAAACCTTTTCATCCGGCATAACGTTCAGGCAGTTGGACTATAAAACATTGTTGTCTTTCGAGCAGTTTCTGAAAAACAAAAAGTTAGGCACAAACACTATAGCCAAACATTTTCGCCACATCCGGACTATACTGAACGAAGCCATCCGCCAAGGTCTGATAACTAAAGAACTCTCTCCGTTTACCGAATATAAGATAAAAACAACAGAAAGCCATCACACCTACTTGCTTCCGGAAGAGCTGGAAAAGCTGGAGCATATCACCCTGTCCCGAAAAAGGCATGCACTCTGCCACAGTCTTGATGCTTTCCTGTTCTGCTGTTACACCGGCTTACGTTATTCCGATTTCATACGGATGGAACAGAAAAACTTTATCCAGTCGGACAATGGACTCTGGATGGTATTCAAGTCCCAAAAGACGGGTGCCGTAACCCAACTGCCACTCAGCCATCTGTTTCAGGGAAAGGCCGTCCGTATTTTATGTCGCTATACAGATATCAATGATTTTTTCCACATCAAGCCCAATGCTTCCGTCAACAAAGATCTGATACGTATAGGAAAACTCGCCGGACTTGCCAAGCACTTCTCATTTCACACGGCACGTCATACAAATGCCACCTTATTATTATATAAAGGAGTACAACTGGCCACCGTTCAGAAACTACTTGGTCACCGGAACATCAAGACAACCCAAGTTTATGGAGAGGTACTTCCGCAGACGATAGTCAAGGAATTGAAAAAATGCAAGTTCTGAATCGTATTTTCGTATCCATCGGACAGAAATATCTCCTGCATAATCCTCTTTTCAGACCTTATATCTATTATAAGAACCAATATAGTTATATAACCGGATAAAATCGGCGTTGCACCCTTTGGTGAGAATTCCTAATTTTAAGAACAATTTTAAATTATAGAGTTATGAAAAAGGTATTATTTTTGTTTGCACTTTTAGTAAGTGTCATGGGGTTGTCATCTTGTTCCGATGACGAAACAGTACTCGACGTAAATCAGCTTGAAGGAACATGGGGGCTGGTATCTTTGAGTGGATATTATTATGAGGATGGTGAAAAAATCTCCTACAACGAGAATTACAATCCTTTTGAACCGACCAACGACTGTGAGAAAATCACAATAGAAAAAATCGGTGACAACAAATATCAGGTAACTCATTATGAGTATACCAACGGAAACTGGCGGCGTTACTATAGCGAAAACATCTTCCTCGAAGGAGATAAGCTCGTTCCGGAAAACATGGAAGGAGTTGATGTTTCGACAGTCAGAATTGTAGAAGCCTCGTCTGACAAGCTTGTCATCGAAGGACAGGGAGAAGATGAAGATGGAGCTTTCTACGACAAGTATTCATACCAGCGGATGGAATAATAAACAACCACTCGTTTTAACAAAAATCTCTAATTCATTGCCGTCATTGATGCATACTTCATCAGTGACGGTTTTTTTGTGTAAATCTACAAATAGGTAGAAAATAGCATTTATATAAACGCTCTGGAACGTCCGGAAACTTATATACACGGAAGTCTGTTGAACCCCATAAACAGACATACTACTGATTATTAAATACTTATCAACACTTATAGTTCGGCAAAAACTTTGGTTGTTTCATTCATTGGCCTGGAAACTCAGGAAGTGGCAATCAAGCCGAATGTACAAGTTACCCTCGCATCAGATTCACAAGCACTGGACGAAGTTATGGTCGTCGCTTATGGTACTGCAAAAAAATCGTCGTTCACCGGTTCTGCCGGAACCATGAACTCCGACAAGATAGCTGCCCGAAGTGTATCCAATATCACCAATGCCATGTCCGGACAGGTTGCCGGTGTGCAAATGACCAGCAATAACGGACAGCCGGGTGAATCCGCAAAAATACGTATCCGCGGTGTCGGTTCCATGTCTTCCAGCAACGATCCGTTGTACGTAGTCGACGGTGTTCCCTACGACGGCAACATCTCTTCCATCAACCCTTCGGATATCGAATCGCTGACAGTCTTGAAAGATGCGGCAGCCAATGCCATCTACGGTGCCCGCGGCGCGAATGGTGTGGTACTCATCACCACAAAGAGCGGACAGAATGGAGAAGCCCGTGTAACCTTCGATGCCAAATGGGGCTCCAACTCACGTGCCGTCCCCAACTACGACGTTATCAGCAACCCGGGAGAGTACTACGAAACCATGTTCAAGGCCTTGTACAACTCGAAAGCCTATGCCGGTTCCTCGGCAGCAGACGCTTATGCCTATGCCAACAACACCCTGTTCGATGCAAAGAACGGTGGTCTGGGCTATCAGGTATACACCGTACCTAAAGGAGAAAACCTTATCGGTACCAACTTCAAGCTGAACCCGAATGCTACATTGGGATATTCCGACGGTACCTATTATTACACTCCAGACGACTGGTACGACGAAATCTTCGGAAGCAGTTTCCGTCAGGAGTACAATGCCAGCGTATCAGGCAAGTCCGACAAGATCAGTTACTATGCCAGCGCCGGTTACCTGAACGATACCGGTCTGATACAGAACTCCGCTTTCAAGCGTTACACAGGTAGAGGTAAAGTCGACTACCAGGCAAAGAAATGGTTGAAAATCGGGACCAATTTATCCTACACCTATTCCGATTCACAGGCCCCCGACAACCAGACAGCCGACGACTGGTCTTCCAGCGGCAACCTGTTCTTCATCGCCAACTCCATTGCCCCCATCTATCCGATGTATGTGCGCAATGCCGACGGTTCCATCCAGATCAACCCGACTACCGGATACAGAGTATACGATGCCGGTTCTACCACCAATTTCTCCCGTCCTACCTTCACAGGAAACGCGGCGCGCGACATTGAGCTGAACCAGTACCATACCTATACCGATGCCTTCTCCGGCAAATGGTACGCCAACATCACCCCGCTGGAAGGACTTACCTTTACGGCAAACATTGCAACCACACTCGAGAACACACGTTCCAACAACCTGTACAGCACCTTCGGAAGTGCAGCATCTACCGACGGTGAAGTATATGTAGAAAGCACACGTACCTTCGGAGTCAATACCCAGTATCTGGCAAACTACATACATACCTTCAACAATGTACACAACTTCGACATCATGGTCGGTTACGAACAGTACAGACTGAAAGAACAAGTCCTGTACGGCGACAACACCAACACTTACGATCCGAACATCGGCGAACTGGGTAATGCTGTCGGAACCGACAAGAAGACCGTCAACTCCTATACAGACAACTACATGACCGAAGGTATCTTGAGCCGTATCCAGTACAACTACGACGGAAAGTACTTCCTGAGTGCCTCCTACCGTCGCGATGCCTCTTCACGCTTTGCTCCCGAACACCGCTGGGGTAACTTCGGCAGCGTGGGCGGCGCATGGCTCATGACCAAAGAAAAGTTCCTCGAAGACATCAGCTGGCTGAACATGCTGAAGTACAAGGCAAGTTGGGGTATACAAGGAAACGACCATCTGCTGATCCTCGTCAACGGACAGTACGTAAACAACTGGTACGCCTACAAAGACCAGTACACCGTTTCATACAGCAACGGTCAGTACTCCACTACCCTCGCCTATAAAGGCAACAAAGACCTGACATGGGAAACCTCCTATTCCTTCAATACCGGATTCGATTTCGAACTGTTCGGCAGCCGTCTGAACGGTACAGTTGAATACTTCAGCCGTATCACCAAAGACCTGCTGTACAACCAGCCTACCCCGGTTTCTTCCGGTATCAGTACAGGTTCTATCCCTACCAATATAGGAAGCATCTCCAATAAAGGTATCGAGCTCGACCTGACAGGAGTCATTTTTCGTACCAAAGACTTTGAATGGACAGCCAACCTGAACCTTACCCACTACAAGAACAAAATCACAGCCCTGTCGCCCGAACTCGAAGCAGCCGGCGGTCAGAAAGGTTCTTACTACATCTACCGTATCGGAGGTTCACTGTACGAATCTTACATTAAGGAATATGCAGGCGTAGACCCCTCTACCGGTAAGGCACTATACTATGTAGACCCCGACAACGGCGACTACACCACCACAACCGATTACAGCGCAGCCAAGCAGGCAGACCAGGGCGATTTACTTCCGAAAGTATACGGAGGTTTCGGCACATCGCTGAACTATAAAGGACTCGATTTCAGTCTGCAACTGTCTTATCAGTTGGGCGGACGCTACTACGACGGAAGCTATCAGGCCTTCATGCACAATGGCGGCAGCGGTATGCAGGGATACAACTGGTCAACCGACATCCGCGACGCATGGACTCCCGACAACCGCTATACCGATGTTCCCCGACTCGATGCCAGCGACGACTGCTACCAGTTAGATTCAAGCCGATTCCTGGTCAGCTCAAATTACCTGAGTCTGAACAACATCACATTAGGATATACCCTGCCGAAGAGCTGGACCAAGAAACTCCAGATCAGCAACCTGCGTGTATACGTATCGGCCGACAATGTAGCCCTGCTCACCGCCCGCAAAGGTCTTGACCCACGTCAGGATTTCGGTTTGGGAAGCTCAACACAAGGCAGTGGCGCCGCAACCAGCAGTTCTTACTCAGCCATGCGTACCATCACAGGCGGTATTAACCTCACTTTTTAAACACTTCAAAAAAGGAACATAAATTATGAAACTATATAGCAAACTATTTTTAGTGGCAATGGGGTGCACCACCCTGAACGGTTGTTCCGACATGGACGACATGGACAGTGAAGGCTTCCGCGTCACCGACGAACAGATAGAAAACACCAACGAACTCATTCCTTCGCGAGTAGAATCAAGCCTTGTAGGTATGTACCACTACATGGGAACCCAGTATGCAGGCGCTCCGACCAGCGAGCGCGACGACGACTTCGGCTATCCTACCGCCTGCATATCCCAAGACCTGAACGGTGCCGACATGATATGCGACAACAGCGGTTACAACTGGTTCACCGTATCGAGCGATTACTCCGACCGCAATGAAACCTATGCCAACCCCCAGCTCCGCTACAGCTACTTCTACAACCAGTTGAAACTTGCCAACGACATCCTCGCCTCTGTCGACCAGAATACCGAAGATGCCAAACTGAAGCAATACATCGGCGAAGCAAAAGCTGTCCGTGCATTCGACTATTTGTGTCTGGCCCCCTACTACCAGTTCAACTACCAGAGCAGCAAAGACCAGCCCTGCGTACCTCTGATAACCGAAACCACAACCGATTTCGGCAACAACCCGCGTGCTACCGTCGAACAGATCTACACCCAGATTATAAACGACCTGAACGATGCCATCAGCAAACTGGAAGGCTACGACCGCAAAGGCGACAAGACACGCATCGACCAGCAAGTAGCCTACGGTCTCCGTGCACGCGCTAACCTGTATATGGGCAACTGGGCAGAAGCCGCCTCCGATGCCGCCAAAGCCATGAAAGGTTATACCCCCTACAGTCGCGAAGAAGTTTCGAAGCCAGCCTTCTACAGCCTGAGTGACCATAACTGGATATGGGGTATCAGCATTACAGCAAACGATGTAACCAAGAATGGAGGTAATCCATCCTGGCCGTCACACTTAGGTTCATTCTCCGGCAGTTCCTATGCAGCCGCTGTAGGCGTATACAAACGTATCAACACGCTTCTGTACAATGAAATTCCAGCTACAGATATCCGTAAGCAATGGTGGGTAGACAAAGACCTCCATTCCGACTTGCTGAACGGATTAACTTGGGGAGAAGCAAGCGGGCAAGACATTCCGGCTTATACCATCACCGACGTAAAAGTGGCCTACGTTCCCTATACCAACGTCAAGTTTGGCATGAAAAGCGGCATAGGAAGTGCTACCAACGACTGCGACTGGTGCATTATGCGTACAGAAGAAATGATGCTGATAGAGGCAGAAGGTCTTGCCATGAGCAATCAGGAAAGCCAGGCAAAGAGCAAGCTCGAAACCTTCGTGAAGACCTACCGCGATCCCGACTACACCTGCACCGCCTCAACCAAGGAAGCCCTGCAAAACGAAATTTGGAAACAGCGCCGTATCGAGCTGTGGGGAGAAGGCTTCGCCATGGCCGACATCATGCGTCTGAACAAACCCGTCGTACGCTTCCACGGCACCGATAAAGGCAACTGGCCCGATGCATTCTGCTTCAACGTAGAAGCCGGCGACCCTTATCTGCTGATGCGTATTCCGCAAAAGGAATCAAACAACAATGCAGGTATCGTAAATAATAGCGGTGGCAGCAAACCTGTTTCCCTGCAAAATCCGAATCTGAAAGACGGCGTAACCGACTAATCAAAACGTATAACTCTAAAACAAGACAACCATGAAACTATTAAACCATATATTCTTCACCGGAATCCTCCTTACATCCACTCTGCTGAGTGGATGTAGCGACGACGACTACACTCCGGGAGAAGCCAGCAACGCCAGCGGCCTCAATGTCTATTTCGAATCCCCTGTCAATGCAGAAGTTGCCTTAGGTCCAAACGATACAGAATTTACCGTTACTGTAGGAAGAAACCAAACCGATAAGGCCCTGTCCGTTCCTCTGAAAATGTCAAGCACCTGCGCCGGCCTGTTCGAAGTACCGACACAAGTCGATTTTGCACAAGGCGAAAGCAGCAAGACCCTTACCATCAAGGTAAGCAGCGATACCCAGCTGTTCGAATCTTACCCCATGACTCTGATTATCGATCCGGCATATACACAAGCCTATACACAGTCGTCCACCTATCCCCGTCTAGAGCTGAACGTCGTAAAAGAAGACTACGTACCCTACGCCGACGGCAAGTTCAGCGATTACTTCATGAGCCCCGATGAAAATCCAGTCTACACTGACCAGGAAATGGAATATTCGGCCATACTGGACATGTACCGTCTGAAAGCCTGCTGGGGCACAGGTACAGGTAATATTGTGTTCGCATGGAAAGGAGATAAAGTAGAGCTGCAATCCTCTTCTTTCGCAACAGGTATCAACGATGCGACCTACGGAGCTGTAACCGCTTCACTTGCCGAAGACGCCACTTACGACGAAGCAAGCAAGACCTTCACCTTCCCCCTCGAATTTCTGGTCAGTGCCGGTAGCTTCGGTATACTGTACGAAAGCTATACCATCACTTCGCTGAAATAATCTGCCGGGAAAAACAACAACGAATTATATTCAGAAAAATATAATCCCCTAAAAAAAGAGAATGTCAAAAAGACATTCTCTTTTTTTGTTTTATCCACTTTTTACTTTATATTTGTGATATCAAAATAATATCAATAAAATATAATACTATGGAAGCAAAAGAAGTAACATTCAAGGGATTTAAAGTAAATGGATTTCTCATGCTGGCTGTACACCTTTTATTAGTTTCGGCAGCTATCGTACTTTGTTTTATGCAAAATGAAATACCGTTTTTCGTTGTTGGCGGACTACTTTTATTACTTTGGTTCATTCTGTTTGGCGGCTACATACAACTGGAACCTAATGAAGCCCGCGTCATGGTCTTTTTCGGAAAATACAAGGGAACTTTCAAGGAAACAGGTTTCTATTGGATAAACCCTTTCATGAATAAGAAGAAGCTTTCCCTTCGTGCCCGTAACTTAGATGTAGATCCCATCAAAGTAAATGATAAAATCGGAAACCCTGTTCTCATCGGACTGGTACTGGTCTGGAAGCTGAAAGATACCTACAAAGCCATGTTCGAAATAGACTCACAGACCATGGCAAGTGACACTGCCTCGTCTGGTAACGGCAAAGAGATAAGTGTAGGCAATACTGTAGCCAACCGCATGAATGCTTTCGAGAATTTTGTAAAAATACAAAGCGACGCAGCCTTACGTCAAGTAGCCGGACAATATGCTTACGATGATAACGAAGCAGGAACCAGCGAGCTGACTCTCCGGTCAGGAGGAGAAGAAATCAATGAACAACTGGAACAAAAGCTGAATGAACGACTGGCTATGGCAGGCATCGAAGTAGTAGAAGCTCGAATCAACTATCTGGCATACGCTCCCGAAATAGCAGCTGTCATGCTACGACGCCAGCAAGCCTCGGCCATCATCAGTGCACGCGAGAAAATTGTAGAAGGAGCTGTATCCATGGTTCATATGGCACTCGACAAACTATCTCAAGAAGAAATCGTAGAACTGGACGAAGACAAGAAAGCCGCCATGGTGAGCAATCTGCTCGTTGTACTCTGCGCCGACGAATCTGCCCAGCCGGTATTGAATACAGGTACCCTGAATCACTAATCAAGAAAACAGCCAATGGCAAAAAAAGAGAATACCACCAAAAGTTTTGTCTTGCGTGTAGATGCCGCCACAATGGAAGCCATCGAGAAATGGGCTGCCGACGAATTTCGCAGTACCAACGGACAACTCCAATGGATCATCAACGAAGCATTACGTAAAAGCGGAAGACTGAAGAAACCCAAGAAAACCGAAAAACAAGAAGAATAATAATATGATTACAATCAATTTGGGACCATTTTCCGGGAAAAGTGCTCCCGAAATACATTATCATCCATCCCTTGCAGACAGATTACTGGAAATTGTGGCAGTCTTCTGCCTGCTTTTCGGCATCGGCATTATCTGCTGGAATTACTACCATACAAATAGTCTGCCCGAATATGCAATACCGAGAATCATTATCAGCATGCTGCTATTTGCTCTATTGTTTAGCGGAGCCTATACCTCTGTGCACAACATCAACTTTCCGATACGAATCGGAAGACATAACGCTGTCAAACAATATATACTTTTTACCAGATTAATGCGTGTATCCAATATTTTTCTTACGACATTCTGTATAATCAGCCCCCTGTCCGACTATTATACTTGGACAGCAATCTTACGAATCACTGCATTGATTCTATGGTTTTTGTCGGTAGTAACCTATTATATATTGGCATTCCGGTACAAATGATTGTGAAAAGAAGGAAGCAAATAATAAAAGACGACTCCTTCCAGAATCAGAATACAAGCAATAGCTTCCGAAAATTTGTACAAAAAATAAAATGATTTGTACAAATTTTCAAAAAACGTCAGGACGTTTTAGTACAAACAACTAAACGTATGCTGGAATAAGACTGAAGGGGTTTATAAAATGTTTCACGCCCTTCACACAGCGAAGTTGTCGCATGCTGAAATAAGTGGCAAAAAGCGCATGTGAAGGGCGTGAAACGTAAAAAAGAAAAATTGTTTTCTGCTTAGAACTGGAAATAAATAAACGGCTGGATGTCGCTGCTCTTTACCTGAATGACCAGGAAGATGAGGGCTATCAGGATGAGTGCCTGACCGACCAGCGGCAGGCGTGTCATGCCCCGGCTGCAAGCGTTCTGCCAGGAATCGGGACACCAGTGAAGCAGATAGCCGACGCCCATCAGGACGAATACTTTCCAGTATCCGGTGACGAGCTGCGTAAACAGTTCCGGATGGAAGGAGGTGAATATCTGGCGGATCATGGAAACCGAACCTTCGAACTCGGTATTGCGGAAGAATATCCAGCAGAAGCAGACGAAGTGGAAGGTGATGATTACGGCGAACACGCGGCGCCAGCCGGTACTGCGGTAGGTCTTGGGACGGTGAAGCAGACTGCGGAAGAACTTGTGTACGGCCAGTGCCACTCCGTGAAGTCCGCCCCATACGATGAAATTCCACGAAGCGCCGTGCCAGAGTCCGCCCAGCAGCATGGTGAGTATCAGGTTGAGGTAGGTACGCAACTTGCCTTTCCGGTTGCCGCCCAGCGAAATATAGAGGTAGTCGCGCAGCCAGGTGGACAGGGAGATGTGCCAGCGGTGCCAGAAATCGGTCACGCTGTCCGACTTGTAGGGAGAGTTGAAGTTGATGGGGAAATGGAATCCCAGCAACAGGGCGATGCCGATGGCCATATCGCTGTAGCCCGAAAAGTCGCAGTATATCTGCAAGGCATATCCGTAAACGCCGAAAAGGTTCTCAAGACCGGAATAAAGGCTGGGATTGTCGAAGATGCGTTCTACGAAATTGATGCTGATATAGTCGGAGATAACGGCTTTCTTGAACAGACCGCTCACGATAAAGAATACACCCTGACCGAACATTTCGCCGGAAACAAACAGCGGCTGACGGATCTGCGGTATGAAATCGCGGGCACGCACAATGGGACCTGCTACCAACTGGGGGAAGAAGGACACATAGAAGACGTAGTCGAGCAGGTTGTCGAGCGGCTTGAGGTCGCGGCGGTATACATCGATGGTATAACTGAGCGACTGGAAGGTGAAAAAGGAAATACCTACGGGCAGGAAAATGTCGAAGGCTTCGTAATGTCCGTTCCACAGGGGGCAGAGCATTTCGTAGAAGAAATTGGTATACTTGAAGTAACACAACAGTCCGAGGTTGATGCACAGGCTGACTACAACCAGCAGCTTGCGCTTCCAGCGGGTTTCGGTACGATCCATGCGGGCCGCCAGCAGAAAGTCGCTCACGGTGACAATGCCCAGCAGAAAGAAATACACTCCGCTGCTCTTATAGTAGAAATAGTAGGAAAAGGCGGATACGAACAGCAGGCGTGCCGTGGTACGTTTCTGTAACAGTACGTATATCAGGCTGAATCCCAAGAAAAGGAACAGAAACAGTCCGCTGCTGAATATCATCGGCTGACGGGGGTCGTAGGTTAGTATGTCTGCCAGTTTAGTCCAATCGAGTTGCCACATAATTATTGTATGCTTTTATAAATGCTTCGTGTAATAACAATCCTTGTAATCTATATCCTTCGTAAGTAAAATGAATTTTATCGCGCTGATACATTCTGGCCGCACTCCAGTTCAGGCAGGCACGCTGCTTGCCGCCGACGATATGGTACATATCCCATATGGCAATGCCGTACTGACGGGCAAACCGGAGTTCATTTTCTACTACCAGCGGGGTGCGGGGGTTAATAATCTTTCCTTTTCGGCCGTTCCGCACATAGGCTCCCGGAGGGGTGGTCATCAGAAAAACGACATCGGGGCAGGCTGCTTTCAGGGCATCCGTCAGGTGTTTCATGGCTTCGGTATGCTCGGCGGCATTGTAGCGACGCCCGTGGGCTTCGTTGGTACCGAATGACAGGATGACCAGATCGGGATGAAGCTCGGTTATCTGGCGGATGTTCTCGGGGGTGGAATAGCTCTGGCAGGTGGCTCCGTTTATGCCGAGAATGTGGTATATCACGCCGTTGGAACCGGTTTCACGGGCGATGCCGGAGGTCTGGTAGGTTACGGGGATGTTTTCGACGGCTTTCGAGCCGAAATCGTCTTCCAGACAACAGCGCATGATGTAG
>HF993281.1:0-21459 GCA_000436795.1 Bacteroides sp. CAG:1076 | reverse complement strand
TGTAGGGAAAGACATGTCCCCGAACATGTGAATCGCCAATGTGTACGATACGCAGCGGACGGTCGAGTACGCTCAGTTTCTCCCAAAAGGGGTATAAGGAACCGGCGGGATCGGTCAGTTCGTTTGCTTCGGTACCGCGGAATGTGGCAGGCATGGGACTGTCTACCGGTATAAACCGCATCAGTTGCTTCATCTCCCGGCTGGGATAGACAGGCGATGAGTGCTTGTCGGGCTGAGGACAGTCCGGCAAGACATCCTGTGCATAGCCGGGCACAGTGACCAGACTGATCAGGCTGACTATCGATATGAATAATTGTTTCAGGTTCATCGTGCGTTAATTTTCGTAGGCCTTGCGTTTCTCATACTGTTCCTTGCCGTACATCAGGGCATCGAACAGAATCTTCGCCAGGTGTTTTCCGCCCCGGAAGTTGATGTGGGTATAGTCGTAGTTCGCCATGGCGGGCTTGCTGTTGACCATTTCTTCCATACTGCCCTCGCCTCCCATGGCTTCGTACATGTTCCAGAATGCGACATGGGTCTTGGCGGCAAGTGCCTGCTGGTAACGGATAAGGTTCTTTACGCCGGGCATGGTATGCAGTTCTCCGGTTTCGGTCTTGCTCTCACGGTCGCCGATGCCGACAATCAGAATGGCGGCTTCGGGGAAGGCTTCCTTCAGGTGGGCAATGACTTTCTCCATTTCGACAGTATAATAGGAATAGTTCATGACTTTTTCCGACGCGACATTCAACCCGTACTGTAACACAATCAGATCGTAGGTACGCAGGCGATTGTAGGCTTTCAGGATGGAAACCGGTATGCCGGCAAGCTGCTGTCCGCTGCTGCCCCGGGTACTGAAGTTGTCGAGTATCACCCCTTCCCGCGAATCCATGGTAGCGGCAAAGCAGCGGGTATGCTTTCCGGCCTGCTGTACACGCCAGCGGATCGTGCCGATTCTTCCGTCTACCCGGGCAACCTGCATGCCGGTGCTGTCGCCGGGGAATACGTATTCGGTGCTTTCGCCTCCGTTAATCTGTGCCGACAGTATGACGGAATCGGGCGAGAAGAAGTAGAAGGAGGAGGTTTCGCAGGTATCCAGACAGGCGGCATAGTTGGTTCCGCCTTTCAGGGTGACCGTAGCTCCGCTGCGGGGAATGAAATAATGATTGGATATGTCCTGGAAGGCACGCTTGAAGCCTACCGAATCGGTTACGGCATGACTTTCCCAGCCTTCGAAGGTATGTTTTACCGTGGGACGGAATCCGGCTACACGGGAGGTGACCGGCACATAGCCTACTCCCCTGCCTCCGAACTTCTGCTGGAACAGGGTACGCAAATCGGCTGTCAGGATATCGCCTTCGATAAAGGAGTCGCCGAAATAGGCGATACGGACCGGACGGCCCAGTGAGGAGCTGCTTGCCAGGGCTTCGTAGAATGTGCCCATTCCCTGCCCCAGTGAATCGGCATAATCTTCAATGCAGGTCATTCCGGACTTGCAAGTGTCTACAAACGCGGGCTTTACCACGACCGGCAAAGCGATGGAATCGGAATCGGAAACTTCTTCGACAACCGGATCGGGACGCAGGTCGGACAGCAGATCGACTTTACGCAAAGGGCTTCCGTTCAGCATGACAGGCGGCAGATAATACAACGCCAGTAGTCCTGCCACAACCAGCAGGGTAAAGATAAAAGTAAATGTTATTTTATTTTTCATCGATGAATCTTTGCAAACAGCTGCAAAGATAGCGGTTTTTCGAAGATAATGAGAGGGATTGTCAGGGCTTTTCTTTTACCGACTGTAAAAAAGCGTCTACCATCTGCATTCCCTTGGGAGTGGAAATTCCCCGCATGTGCAGGAAAGTCACCTCGCTGTAAATTTCTGATAGCGGGTAGTTTTCGGTTATATCGGAATATACGAGCATCTCAAACTGCATGGACATGGCCTGATTGATGATGTCGAAATTGATATCGTCGCGGAAGATGCCTTCTTCCACGCCTTTCTGAAAATGAACCAGTGCCGCCGCGTCGCTCAGCTTCTGACGTTCGCGTACGTATGACAACACATTGGGGTATTTGCGCAGGTCGCGCAGAAAAAGCGGATTCAGCTCAGTGAGTTCACTCAGCTTACGTCTGTAAAAAGCAAAGATTACTTCCAGGGCATTTTCAGCCTTGGAAGCAACCTCGCTTATATAGGTATTCATTTCCTGCTGGTGCATGATCAGCACTTCCAGCAGAAGCTGTTCCTTATCGCAGAAGAGTTCGTAAAGGGTACGCTTGGATATGGAGAGCGAACAGGCAAGATCGTCCATGTGGACGTTTTTTATGCCGTATTTGCCAAAAGCGCGGAAGGCCTCAGCAATAACCCGCTTCCTCAGTTCTTCCCGGTCGTACTTGTTTCTCTTTACGCCTGCCATACGATATGATTAATGAATGATTCCTAATTTTGATGTTTCAACAAACTCGATAATGCGGTTGATCTCTGCACTGGGCGGTACCTGTTCCTTGATACGGAGCAACGCATCGTGCTGTGAAGTATTCGCCTTGTACAGGATACGGTATGCCTGTGCGATATGCTTGATGAGTGTTTCGGAGAAACCTGTAATCTCGAGCACCTTGGTATTGATGCTGTAAAAGGCAATCGGTTCGTGAGCCGCTACAATATAAGGAGGAATATCCTTGATGAAACGGCAGCCTCCCTGTACCAGAGAGAAACTTCCCAGACGTGTATTTCCCTGCATCAGCACATTGGATGTAAGGATGGCACAGTCCTGAATGATACAGTTTCCTGATACCTGTGAACCGTTTCCGATAATACAGCGGTTGCCCACCGTAACATCGTGCGACAAACGTACCCCTGTCATGATGAAGTTACCATCGCCTACGGTAGTAGCATGTCCGGCATGTGTACCACGGATAATCACAGCGTTTTCACGAATGACATTGTTGTTGCCGATGCAAGCCAGTGTATCCTCGCCGGTATAGGCAAAATCCTGAGGTACGGCTGCAATCACCGCACCCTGGTATACTGTGTTGCCGTTTCCCATACGAGTGCCGCTCATCAGACTGGCATAAGGCATAATCACATTATCGTCGCCTATCTCCACATTCTTGTCGATATAGGCAAACGGATGTACCGTAACGTTTTTTCCGATCTTGGCAGAGGGGTCAACGTAAGCTAAAGGACTAATCATAGTTTCTGTCATTATTTAAGGTTAATTATTCTCTTCCTCCTCCCACGGCGCTGTACAAATCGATAACAGCCTGAATACGCTGGAAGTTATCGGATACTTCGCTCAACTGTGCACTCAGCAGGTTCTGCTGTGCTGTAAGGATTTCCAGATAGGTAGCGTCGCCGCTCTGGAACAAAGCCTTGGTATAGGTAACCGCCTTATCGAGCTGTTCTACCTGTCCGCGGTCTTCTATCAGTTTCTTGTTCTGTGTATCGTACAGGAACAAGGCGTCGCTGACTTCTTTTCCTGCTTGCAGGATGGTCTGCTGGTAGTTCATCTGGGCAATCTTTTCTTCAGCCTTGGAAACTTTCAGGTTGGCAACCAGCTTTCCGTTGTTGAAGATAGGCTGAGTCAGTGAAGCGACAGCGTTCAGAATCAGCTTGCCCGGGTTCAGTACTGCAACACCGGCGTTGTTGGTCCATCCGGCAGTACCGGTAATATTCAGCCCCGGATAGAATGCGGAACGTGCCTGATTGGTTGTATAATAAGCACTTGCCAATGTCATTTCGGCAATCTTCACATCCGGACGGTTTTCCAATAACTGCAAAGGTACACCGGCTGTCAGTTCTTCGGGCATTACCTGCTCGTCCAGTGTGCTGCGTTCGATGGTCTGCGGAGCCTTTGCCAGCAATACGGCCAGCGAGTTTTCGGTTTCACGCACCTGACGTTTCAAGTCCATCAGAGATGCTTCTACCTGATGACTGGCAGCACGCATCTGTGCAACTCCCGCTTCGGTAGTCATACCGGCTATCTTCATGGCTTCCATCACACGTACATTCTCTTTGTAGATGGCAGCAGTTTCGGTCGTGATTTCTACCTGACGGTCGAGCATCAGCAGTGAATAATAAGTATTGGCAATGCCACAGATAATCTGTGAGCGTACAGCCTGACGGGAATACTTGCTTTGCAGGTAAGCAGCCTGTTGTCCGCGTTTCGCGTTCAGCAGCTTGCCGAATAAATCGATTTCCCAGCTTGCTGCAACCGGAAGCTGGTAAGTCTGCGAGGGTTTCGACTTATCGAAACTGCTCAGTGTTCCCTGAGGAGCCAGATTGATGGAAGGAAGGTAAGACAGACGGGCAGCGGTAAGCATCACCTTGGCTTCTTCCACACGCAGAATAGCAGCCTGCATGTCTACATTGTTGGCCAGTCCCTCTTCTATCAAAGCCTGCAACTTCGTATCACGGAAAACTTCTTTCCACGGCAGATTCCCCATGTTGGCTGTATCGGCAGCCAGCGTATCGGTTGCCGATGCCGGGTCACGATAGATACCTGAGGCATCTATCGATTCCGGACGATCGTAAGCTTTATAAATGTGGCAGCTGCTCATCATGGCAGCCACACACATTGCACCTAATATTTGTTTTTTCATTATCGTCTTTATCATTTATGAGTTTTACTTGCAGGAGAATACTGTTCAATTTCAGATTCTACTTCGCTTTCATCGAGGCTATCCCATTCCATCGGTTTAACCTTCTCCTGTAACCACTGGAAGACCACAAACAATACGGGGACAATGAAGATCTGCAAAATCATACCGATCAACATACCACCGATAGCTGAAGAACCCAGTGTACGGTTACCGTGAGCACCTACACCGAAGGCGAACATCAACGGAAGCAAACCGACGATCATCGCCAAAGAAGTCATCAAGATAGGTCGCAAACGAGCAGCGGCACCCAATACAGCCGCCCACGAAATACTCATACCTTGCTTACGACGGTCGAGGGCAAACTCTACAATCAGGATGGCGTTCTTTGCCAACAGACCCATCAACATGATCAACGCAATCTGCATGTAGATATCGTTTGACATGGATCCCACTATCATCTTCAGTGCAGGGATGCTTCCCAGTGCGCCGAAACCGTTGACGAAGATAAAGCTACCCATCAAACCGAACGGTACTGAAAGCAATACGGCGAGCGGAAGGATGTAACTTTCGTACTGGGCACTCAGCAACAGGTATACGAATACGAAGCAGAGTACGAAGATGATACCGGTAGTACTGCCGCTTGAAGAAGCTTCCTCACGCGCCATACCTCCCAGCTCGTAACCGAAACCGGTCGGCAGGTTTTCCTTCGCTACTTCGGCGATAGCCTGCAAGGCCTGACCAGATGTATATCCTGATGCCGGAGCAACCATGACCTTCATGGAAGTATACAGGTTGAAACGGCTGATGATATCCGGACCGTATACCTTCTTCATGCTGACGAACTGGGTAATTGGAGCCATTTCGTTGCCACTGCGAACTTTGATTCTGTTCAGAGATTCCATATTCTTGGTAGCATCCGGCTCTGCCTGAATCATTACACGGTACATCTTACCGAAACGGTTGAAGTTGGATGCATACAAACCTCCGAAATATCCCTGCATGGTAGAAAGGATGTCGCTCGGGCTGATACCTGCTTTCTTACAAGCTGCGGCATCGATATCCAACTGATACTGCGGGAAGCTCGGGTTGAAGGTTGTCTTGGCTGAGTTGATTTCCGGACGTGCTTCCAGGGCAGCGGTATAACTGTTTACGACTTCGAAGAAGTGATCCAGGCTACCACCGGTCTTATCCTGCATGTTCAACTCGATATCACTTGAAATAGAATAACCCGGAATCATAGGAGGAGCAAAGAACAATACCTGTGCATCCTTGATGACTTTCTGCGCACGCATGAACAAGGTAGCGTAAATAATGTCGGAGTTCTGCATCATGGAACGTTCTTCCCAGTCTTTCAGCTTGATGATGACAGAACCGTAAGAAGGTCCCTGACCGCCGATGAAGCTAAAACCGGAAATGATAGTACGAGATTCTACCGCAGGTTCTGCTGCAACCAGACTGTCGACCTTAGCCAGCACTTCCAATGCACGTTCCTGAGAAGTACCGGGAGGCAATGTAACAGCACCCATGATGGTACCGGTATCTTCGTTCGGCACCATACCGGTCGGAGTAACTTTCATGAAGAATACCAGCAGGACGATAGAAACAACTACCATACCCAGTGCCAGCCATTTCTTGTGGATGAAGAATACGACACGTTTCTTATAGCTCTTCAGCAAAGAATCGTATGCAGCGTTGAAGGAAGCGTGGAAGCGATCGATCACGCTCATCTTCTTAGGCTTATGTTCAGAATCGTGCGGTTTCAGGAAGAGGGCACACAACGCAGGTGACAAGGTCAACGCGTTCAATGCGGAGAATGCGATAGAGATAGCCATGGTGATACCGAACTGACGGTAGAAGGTACCGGCTGTACCACCCATGAAGCTTACCGGGATAAACACGGACATCATGACCAGTGTAATGGAAACCAGCGCACCACCCAGTTCGCTCATGGCATCGATAGAAGCCTCGCGGGAAGATTTATAACCCTGGTCCAGTTTCGCATGGACACCTTCCACCACAACGATGGCATCATCGACCACAATCGCAATGGCAAGCACCATCGCCGACAGTGTCAGCAAGTTCACACTAAATCCGATCAGCTTCAAAACGAAGAATGTAGCGATCAAGGCAACCGGAATAGCGATGGCCGGAATCAATGTAGAACGCATATCCTGCAAGAAGACATATACTACAATGAACACGAGGATAAACGCCTCGATCAAAGTCTTGATAACTTCGTGGATTGACGCGTACAAGAAGTCGTTGGCATTCTGAGCCACGTTGATTTTCAAACCTGCCGGCAGGTTCTCTTCTGTTTTATGGATTACATCCAGCAAGTTGTTGATAGTTTCGGTAGCGTTGGTACCTGCCATCTGATAGATAACGCAGGTTACCGCCTTATGTCCGTTTACCGTATTACTGAAGGTATAGGCCAAACGTCCCAGCTCGATGCGGGCTACATCGCCCAGACGAAGAACTTCGCCGTTAGGCTGTGCCTTGATGACAATGTCTTCGAATTCTTCGGTCTGCTGCAAACGTCCTTTGTAACGGATGGTATACTGGAAAGTCTGCTTACCACGTTCACCAAACTGTCCCGGAGCAGCTTCGATGTTCTGTTCGGCCAGGGCATTGGAGATATCGGCCGGAACCAGGTTATACTGAGCCATGATGTCCGGCTTCAGCCAGATACGCATAGAGTAGTCCTGGCCCATCACACTGGCATCACCCACACCTTTTACACGCTGAAGTTCCGGAATCAGGTTGATCTTGGCGTAGTTTTCCATAAACTCAATGTTATACTTGTCTTCCGCATCGTACAGAGAGAAGATCAACAACATTGAATTTTGTTTCTTCTGAGTAGTCACACCGACTTTGGTAACTTCGGCAGGCAACAGACCCTGTGCCATAGAAACACGGTTCTGAACGTTGACCGCAGCCATATCCGGGTCGGTACCCTGATTAAAGAAGATATTAATAGTTGCAGAACCATTGTTGGATGCAGTAGACTGAATATACATCATGTTTTCTACACCATTGATCTGGTCCTCCAACGGAGCGATTACAGAGTTCAATACAGTTTGCGCATTGGCACCTGTATAGGTAGCACTTACCGATACGGTAGGAGGCGCAATATCCGGATACTGTGTTACCGGCAGCGTAGCAAGACCGATAATACCCAGGATAACTATCAAGATAGAGATTACCGTTGACAGTACCGGACGGTTAATAAATTTATCTAGTTTCATTCTATTCCTTAATAATATTATACGATTTTGTTCACCTCACACCAATCAATTGAAAGCAGTCTTGATGTTTCCGTCACGCTGATCCTGAAGAGCTTTCTGATACTTGGCTTCTTTCTGAGCTACAGTAATAGGAACAATTTTCTGTCCGTCCTGCAAAGTCTGTACACCTTCGACAACCACCTTGTCGCCTTCTTTCAATCCGCCGGTTACGATATAATTCTTACCGTCGTTCAGATTGGATACCTGGATTTCGGTATGCTTCAGTGTGCTGTCGGCCTGCAAGACATACACAAACTTCTTATCCTGAATTTCCTGTGTAGCTGTCTGAGGAAGCAAAATAATATTATTCATAGCGTATGGGAATACGACATTTGCCATACCACCACTACGCAGGATGTTCTGCTTGTTGGGGAAGATAGCACGCATGCTTACAGAACCGGTACTCTGGTCGATGACTCCGCTGACAGCATCAATCTTACCTTCAGCATCGTACATTGTACCATCGGCCAACTGCAATTTTACCGCCGGCATTTTTTCCAACTGTTCTTTCAGTGTGCCGCCTGCCTTTGTCAAAGCCAGCAACTGTTTTTCTGTCATGGAGAAGTATACATACATATCTCCAATCTGAGATACGGTAGTCAACGGCTCGGCAACCGAAGCGCTGACCAAAGCACCTACACGATACGGGAATGTACCGATAACACCGTCCGACGGGCTGGTTACCGTACAGAAACCGAGGTTCTGTTTTGCGGCGGCATAAGCAGCTTCAGCCTGTGCTACATTAGCCTTGGCTGTCAGCAAGTTATTTATAGCTGTCTGATATTCGAAGTCGCTGATAATCTTCTGCTCGTGCAGCATCTTCTTGTTGGCTTCTGTTTCAGCAACAGTCTTCAAATTGGCTTTTGCAGACTCTACGCTGGCCTTAGCCTGATCGTAAGCTGCTTTATACTGAGTTGGATCAATCTGAAACAGCGCCTGTCCTTTATGAACGGTTGCTCCTTCGTCGACACATAACTTCACGATAAAGCCTGATACCTGCGGACGAATCTCAATATCCTGCAAACCCTTGATTGTAGCCGGATACTGAGTGGTTTGATTACTGGAAGTTGTTGTAACCGTTTGTACAGCAAATTCGTTGTCACCCATTTTCATACCGCCCTGACCTCCGCCACAAGCAGTTAAAACCGATACCCCCAAAGCCATAAGGGCAATCCGGCTAGAAGAAAAACTTCTGTTTCTTTTTACACTCATATTCATATTATAATAGTTAATGTTTTTCGTACCCTCTTCTTTAAAAATTAGAAAACTTTTTCAACCTGTTTAGTTTTTAGCCTTGCAAATATACGGAAAAAATCACTCAAAAAAACAATCGTTTAACTAACAATAACCATAAAACAAGAGAGTTATTACATATCGCCAAATTAATCCGACCAATTGACAAATATTATCGACCAAAGAAATCGGCACATTCTACAATTTATAGTTTTTTAAAAGAAATAATCTTCCATTTGTTATTTTATTTCTACATTTGCGCTACACATTAATTGAGAAAACATTAAATCAATAGAACCATGGTGAAAATAACAAAAGAAGCCGCCTTGCTCTATCACTCACAGGGCAAGCCTGGTAAAATAGAGGTAGTTCCTACCAAACCATACCAAACACAAAGAGATTTATCGCTGGCATACTCGCCCGGAGTAGCCGAACCATGTCTTGAAATACAGAAAAATCCGGAAACGGCTTACGACTATACCGCAAAAGGAAACCTGGTTGCCGTCATATCGAACGGTACTGCCGTACTGGGACTGGGTGACATAGGCGCCATGAGCGGAAAGCCGGTCATGGAAGGAAAAGGCCTGCTCTTTAAAATCTATGCAGGCATCGACGTTTTCGATATCGAAGTCAACGAGAAAGATCCTGACAAATTCATAGAAGCCGTAAAGGCCATCGCACCGACATTCGGCGGTATCAACCTGGAGGATATAAAGGCTCCTGAATGTTTCAAGATAGAACAGCGCCTGAAGGAAGAGCTGGACATTCCGGTGATGCACGATGACCAGCACGGTACAGCCATCATTTCGAGTGCCGGACTGCTGAACGCACTGGAAGTAGCAGGCAAAAAGATAGAAGATGTCAAGATTGTTGTAAACGGCGCCGGTGCTTCGGCTGTATCATGTACCAAGCTGTACATTTCGCTGGGAGCGCGTCTGGAAAACATCATCATGGTGGACAGCAAGGGAGTCATCTCCAAACAGCGTACCGACCTGAACGAACAGAAGAAATTCTTCGCAACCGACCGTACGGACGTACACACGCTGGCAGAAGCCATCAAGGGAGCGGATGTGTTCCTGGGCCTGTCACGAGGTAACGTGCTTACCCAGGATATGGTAAGAAGCATGGCCGATCATCCGATTGTATTCGCGCTGGCCAATCCGACTCCGGAAATTTCGTACGAGGACGCCATGGCATCACGTCCGGACGTACTGATGTCGACCGGCCGTTCCGACTATCCGAACCAGATTAATAATGTAATCGGATTCCCGTACATCTTCCGTGGTGCCCTGGATACACGTGCTACCGCCATCAACGAAGAAATGAAGCTGGCTGCCGTACGTGCCATCGCCGGACTTGCCAAGAAGCCGGTGCCCGACGTAGTGAACGAGGCATACCATGTAAACAACCTGACCTTCGGTCCGGAATACTTCATTCCGAAACCGGTCGATCCGCGACTGATTACAGAAGTTTCCATGGCTGTGGCTAAAGCCGCAATGGAATCGGGAGTAGCACGCAAGCAGATTACCGACTGGGAAGCATACAAGAATCACCTGCGCGAACTGATGGGACAGGAAAACAAGCTGACCCGCCAGTTGTACGAAACAGCCCGCCGCTGCCCGCAGCGTGTAGTATTTGCCGAAGGTACGCACCCCAACATGCTGAAGGCGGCTGTAGAAGCCAAGGCCGAAGGTATCTGTAACCCGATTCTGCTGGGCAACGAAGAACGTATCGCCAAGCTGGCCAAAGAACTTGACCTGAACCTGGAAGGCATCGAAATCGTCAACCTCCGTCACGACCGCGAGGCAGAACGCCGTGAACGCTATGCACGCATTCTGTGTGAAAAGCGTGCCCGCGAAGGAGCCAACTTTGCAGAAGCAAACGACAAGATGTTCGAACGCAACTATTTCGGTATGATGATGGTAGAAACCGGAGAGGCAGATGCTTTTGTAACCGGTCTGTACACCAAATATTCCAATACCATCAAAGTAGCCAAGGAAGTAATCGGCATCCAGCCGGGATACAATCATTTCGGCACCATGCACATCCTTAATTCCAAGAAAGGTACTTACTTCATCGCCGATACACTGATCAACCGTCATCCGGATACAGATACATTGATCGATATAGCCAAACTGTCGGTGAAAGCAGTACGCTTCTTCAATCAGGAACCGGTTATGGCCATGCTGTCATACTCTAACTTTGGTTCCGATACGGAAGGAAGTCCGGCAAAGGTACACGAAGCCATCAGCTACATGCACCGCGAATATCCGGAACTGGCCATCGACGGAGAAATGCAAGTGAAATTTGCCTTGAATAACGAACTGCGTGACGAGAAATATCCGTTTACCCGTCTGAAAGGCAAGGAAGTCAATACCCTGGTATTCCCGAACCTGAGTTCTGCCAACGCTACTTACCAGCTCATCCAGAGCATGAGTGAAACAGAAGTCATCGGCCCGATCCAGATGGGACTGAACAAGCCGATCCACTTTACAGACATTGAAAGTTCGGTACGTGACATCGTCAACATTACGGCCATTGCCTGCATCGATGCCATCGTAGACAAGAAAAAGAAACAATGTTAAACCCTAAATAAGCGGAAAGCTGAGAATAAAGCTTAAAGTCCTCGCCGAAAAAGAGAAACTTTATCCTTTATTTTCAGCTTTCTCTTTTTATAACCCCATAATACCATCCGACCTATGAAAAAGCCCCTTACCAAAACCCAATGTGTCATCCTGACACTGTTCTGGGCAGCACTCTGCTTTCTGATTCTGACTTCAACCCCTCACATTGACGGCCCCCTTATCATAATGATTCTCATTTCGGGAGCTCTTGTATTCATTCCTGTCGCCAAATCATTAAGAAACAACAAATAATAACCATTTACACATATCTAAATTACAATTTCAAATATTTTGATATTTTTTTCTCGTTTTTCTTTATCAAATGTTGTGTAAATAAAATTTTTTCTATATTTTTGTCACATTCAAAATTAATTAATTGAGGACATCAATAATCCAACAACTAAATAGATAATTATGAATGCAGCTAAAGTACTGGAAGATCTAAAAAGAAGATTTCCGAATGAACCTGAATATCATCAGGCAGTAGAAGAAGTGTTAGGCACAATCGAAGAAGAATACAACAAACACCCCGAATTCGACAAAGTAAACCTGATAGAGCGTTTGTGTATTCCAGATAGAGTTTATCAGTTCCGTGTAACCTGGATGGACGATAAAGGTAATATCCAGACCAATATGGGTTACCGCGTTCAGCACAACAACGCTATCGGCCCGTACAAAGGCGGTATCCGTTTCCACAGTTCTGTAAACCTGGGAATCCTGAAATTCCTTGCTTTCGAGCAGACATTCAAAAACTCTCTGACTACCCTTCCGATGGGTGGCGGCAAAGGTGGTTCCGACTTCTCTCCACGTGGTAAATCAAACGCTGAAGTCATGCGTTTCTGCCAGGCATTCATGCTGGAATTGTGGCGTCACATCGGCCCTGAAACAGACGTTCCTGCCGGAGATATCGGTGTAGGAGGCCGTGAAGTAGGTTACATGTTCGGTATGTACAAGAAGCTGGCTCACGAATTTACCGGCGTACTGACCGGAAAAGGACGCGAATTCGGCGGTTCACTGATCCGTCCGGAAGCAACTGGTTACGGAAACATCTACTTCCTGCTGGAAATGCTGAAAACACGTAACATCGAACTGAAAGGCAAGACTTGTCTGGTATCCGGTTCGGGTAACGTAGCTCAATATACCGTAGAGAAACTGATTCAGCTGGGAGCCAAGGTTGTAACCATGTCCGATTCTGACGGTTACATCTACGATCCGGACGGTATCGACCGTGAAAAACTGGATTACATCATGGAACTGAAGAACCTGTACCGTGGACGTATCCGCGAATACGCAGAAAAATACGGCTGCAAATATGTAGCAGGTGCACGTCCATGGAACGAAAAGGCTGATATCGCTCTTCCTTCTGCAACCCAGAACGAAATCAACGGCGACGATGCCAAAGCTTTGATCGCCAACGGTGTAATTGCCGTTTCCGAAGGAGCTAACATGCCATCTACTCCTGAAGCAATCCGCGTATTCCAGGAAGCTAAGATTCTTTACGCTCCGGGTAAGGCTGCTAACGCTGGTGGTGTATCAGTATCTGGTCTGGAAATGACTCAGAACTCTATCAAACTGAGCTGGAGCCAGGAAGAAGTAGACGAAAAGCTGAAGAGCATCATGAAGAACATTCACGAGGCTTGTGTACAATACGGTACAGAACCGGACGGCTACATCAACTACGTGAAAGGTGCAAACGTAGCAGGCTTCATGAAAGTAGCCAAAGCCATGATGGCTCAGGGTATTGTCTGATAGACTAAGTAATCCTCATATAAAAGTAAAACGGGTGGAATGCGGCAAACATTCCATCCGTTTTTTATATTCCTTGTTGAAATCCGTACAACTACAAAAAATAAACCCTCCTTCTTCATGCCGAGAGCAGACTCATACATGAAACAAGGAGAGCTTAACTATCAAAGTATTTCAGATTATTTTTCCAAAGACAAAGACCGAGTATTCCAATCATATACTACCGTATACACAGTGTTGAGATTTACGGTTTCGCCTTCGTGTACACCCCATTCACCCTTCAGGACATTCACTTCCGCATCCGAATTGGTAACAGACAATTCATAGCTGAAAGAAACACCGTCCGAATGAGCAAAGTAAGCGGTTTCTCCATCTTTCAACGACACAGTCCGCTCAGCCGAAGTAACCGTAAAGCTATATTCCTGCAACCAATCTCCCAGCACATCCGAAAGGTTCACGCTTACAGCAAAAGTAATCATGGGAACCTGAACCTTCAATCCGGTAGTTTCGCCCTGCTTTACAGAAAAAGGTTCTTCCTTATAATACACGGGCTCACCTTTTTCGTCGTTCGTCCAGTTCTTTTCCGCACCATAGTTCGGACTGTACACTTTCAACATATAATCGTCCGCAGCAGCCAGCTCAATCTTATCCTGCATATCTTCGGCCGATAATGTACGGAGCATCTCCTCTCCCTTCCACAATTCAACCGTCCAGGTAATGTCGTCTGTCGCCCGTGAAGCAACTTCTGTGTTTGTCTGTGACTGAATCTCTATCCCTCCAACCGACAAGAATCCTTCGCCGGAGAGTACCGTATCGTTTTCCTGCTGACAACTGACCAGCAGGAAAACAGATAATATCGTATATAGAATACCTTTTTTCATCATGTTACTTATCAAAGATTAAAGAAATGTCGTCGATTTTCAAAACACTTCCCATATGTACCGTCCAATCTCCTATTACCGGATAAGTAATTGTTGTCCCCCAAGCAAAATCATTACCTGAAAGTGAAGTTTTATTTGAAGCCAAAAATTGTACGCAAATAGTGGTTGCCTTTTCATAAGGTTCAAGATAATTAAAATCAACTGTAGCATAAGCATATTCACTATCCTCTTCAGAATATGCAGTAGGTTCATATGTTCCTGTTGCTATTTCCTTATCTCCATTCTTCAAAGATACAACAACCTTGAAAGCGTCTGAATTATAAGGCTTATACTTATACCAAAAAGACATTGACGTAGGACGGGAATTAAAAGAATGTCCTTGTACAATACCTGAATTATAAGATCCAATAAACAAACTTCCAACCATTGCACCACCAACATAACTTCCTGATGTATTGGCATAACCATCTCCACATCCTGACAAATATATCAACGCCGCTTTTGAACCTCCATGAACATCTTCCGTATAACTAACGCAAGAAGCAAAGCAACCTTCATACCAAATGCCAAAAGCATACGTTCCTCCTTGAGCCTTATCGTTGTTGGTATCCCACCAAGAAGAGCCTGCATTACCTTCTGCATAAGGATGAAAAGTATAATAAGTTTTATCCTTAGAAGGCCACGTTCCCGACTTCTTCTTTTCTTCAATATACCATTCCTCCATTCCCGAATTCGGCAACTGCTGTGGAGTTTCCAGTTCAACATCTACAGGCTCGGTTTCGATACCCTCCCGATATACAGCACGAATCTGGTATTGCTTATCTGCCGGATAATCGTCGAACTGAACCAACCGATCACAATCGATCCATTGCTCATCACCTTTTTTACGGTACTGATATTGAAGTTTTTGAGAAATAGTTTCTACATCACCTGTTCTAATATCACAACTGTCTACGCTAAATTCCTTACTCCAGAAGTTTCCCGGATTCGTTACAAGAGATAGTTCCGGCTTATTACACGTGAGTGTATAAACCCGGTTGGCCGATGCATCCTCACTTGCCCAACGATTATTAGCCTCAACATCCACTTCTACCGTCGAAGCAACAGTAGCACCTTTATCCGTCATCAACTGGGGAATCAAGGAAGTAAAATCAAGACTGCCCTCCGTTGCTCCGATTTCCGGCAATGTAATACCCAATGCAGTTTCTACAGCCAACTTATCTTCCGCATTCGACAACAAATATTCTCTTCCTTGTTCCAGTCCGGCAAACTTAGCATCTGCCGAATTAAACTTCAGCTTCAGCTCCTGCAAGGCAGACGAAAGCTTCAGGCGAATAACAGCCGGTTTCTTTTCTGTTTCGGCGAACGACAATGTATTGTTTACAAAATCGTCTGATTCCAACTTCGGCTTCGGCAAATATTCCACAGGAATTGTTTCTGAAATGGAAACTGTTTCTGTTTCCAGCTTCTCGATGGAAATACCCACACCTGAAGTAATATTAGATTCATCCAGTCCCAACGTTACTTTTACATGAGTCTTCACCGGAATATTTGAGAACTTCTCCTGATCTGGAATATCGTAAGTAACCTCCTTACCAGTTCCAGACAAACGTCCATGGAAAACAAGCTTCACCGACGAATCGGCACGGAAGTAAGCACTTTTGCCTGAATCAGCATCCAAATCGACTGATTCGCCACCAACTGAAACCGTTACGTAATAAGACTCATACAGCTTATTCAGACTCTCCTTATTATAAAGGACAGACAGCAAGGAATTAGCAACCGAGCAAGAGATAGAAGCCGAAGTCATCTGCCCCTTTATCACTTCCTGCCCCTCCAAAGTTCCTATATAATAAGGAGCATCCAGAGCAATCACCGGATTGTCGCCATAAGTAGCCGTCAGGTCGTAGAGCCCTTCCAACAACAGGATAGATTCCTTGCAACTACCTTTATACGCCGACTTATCCGTACCGCTATATACCACCTTCAACTGAAACATTTCCGTTAACGGATCGTCCAAGTCAGAAGGAGCAGTACGTGAATAAGCCTTGTTTTCTTCGTCCGTCAATGTAACGAGCAAACCAGTCTTGCCAGATAAAGTCGTTTCTTCATCCGACTGACATCCACCCAGTACCACACACAGTACCAACAAGCACAAGCAGCCTATCCACTTCATATATTCAATAACTGATTTATTCATAACCTAATTCAAATTCATCTACCCATAAAGTACTACCATCACCAACCTGTCCGATAACTTTTTTACCAGCATCATCAAATTCACCACCATAGCGACTGGAAGTTGCTACAATAGCGATTTTTGCAGGCTTCGATTGCGTATCACTATATTCCAGATTAAGTTCAAACTTTGTATATTCCATAACAGTCTCAGTGCCTACAAACTCACCATAAGCAATTTCCTGACCGGATGCATTCCATAACATCACATATATATGGCATTGATCTGTTTTCAGATTTCCAGGAACACTACCAGGGTATGTGATTGGCATCGACTTATACTTATAATACCCAGTCAGTTTTGTGGGGCGAGCTCCAGAATAAGGACGTCCAAACGACGGGCTGTCTACAGGCTTTCCTATATTCGTTTTATAGGTTCCGATAAATAAGTTACCGGCAGCTGCTCCTACCCACACAATATCACCATAAGTATACATCTTAGCTGCTTTTCCTTTATAAGCATCACTGCCTGTAACCGGTACCGTACTCGACTCCTTATAAATAGTAACCCCTTCATTTCCTGTTGCCCAATAAGCTTGCGGATCGTCATAGTTATCGGCAACCGGATTAGGATACCAAGTCTTACCATCCTGCGTCCACGTATCGAAATTCATGTTGGGAAGAGTCACAATCGTTTCCGTCTGGAAAGAATATGCCTCTCCTTCATTATCTCCGGCAAGAGCACGTACTTCATAATCCGTACCACTCTGCAATCCGGTAAGTTCGGCAGAATAAGAAGTACTTCCTGTTTCAGTAACAGCAGAAGCATCGAGAGTAGTCCATTCTTCACTGCCCTTTATACGATATTCCACCGAAACCTTATTTCCTGCACGGAAACTGCCACTGATATAAGCCTTAGTAGCCCATGCATTCACCTTTTCTACAGAAGCGGCTACCGATGATTTTTGTACATCTACCGTCCAGTCGCATATATATCTTCCGTTACGATAAGCCTTAAACACACGCGGACGGGTAAAGTCCGTTACTGTTTCTGCTGGCGGATCAAGCACTGTTTTAGAACCTTCCAGGTTCAACTTTTTAATCTTGATATTCCGATAATCGGCATCCTCAGTGACATAAATAATGGCGATATGATTATACAAGTCCAACGAAGGAGCCGTTCCCGACTGATTTTCCACCTCAATAGTACGTTCTATCTCCTGCTTTACCGTAATCTTCCACCAGTAGTCCTGATAAGTTTTCAACAAGAAACCTACCGGATTTGTAAAATCGACAGCAGTATTTGCATTGGCAGGAAGCTCATTCAACGAAGCAAAACTAAAATTTGGAAAACCGTTAGGCTTAATACAAGCAGCCGTATCCGGATAAATCAGTGCTTCCGAATTGGCAACCAACTTGGTAATCGGCAAACTATCGATAAAAGCATCTTCACCTATAGTAAGTTCAATAGTACGAGCCTGATTATTGAACACGGCTTCTCCCTGCATTCCGTCTACCTGAATTTCTTGAATAACCCCCTCGATATAAGGATAAGGAATGTCATTCTCTATACACGAAGACATGTTCAGTAACAAGAGTGATATAAAGCTAAACTTTAAAGCTTTTATAATCATAATTTGTCAATTTAAAAATAAGTACAAACACCGATATTGATGGAAAATATATTAATCTTAAAATCAGCGGAACTCTGACGGTATGACCCATGTTCAACCTGATTGGTAGTCTGTTCAATCCACTTGAAGTCCAGACCAACGACATTAATCGACACCTCGACTGCCATATTGTTCGTAACGAAAGCCGTCAAACCCGGCGCCGCACCAATCTGCAAACGATGAGAAGTTTGATAAGTACCCGTTGCTTTCTCATCCGACCCAGACAAAGTTTTTCCCTGACCGTATCCATACGTCAGACGAAGCTCATTGAAAAAGCCAAAAACTTTACTGTTTCCAAGTCCCATATAAGTACGCAAAAATCCGGCAGCAGTATATTCATGCTCCAGATACTTATAATCGCTGATATCGAATGTCAGGTCATCTCCCAAATCCAAATTAATACTACCTATATCCGCATAGGTACGATTATAATTTAAACGTATACCGGCAGCCATATTATCCCGAAAAAAATATCCGGCATACGGACTCACCTTAAAAGTATAACCTTCACCGTTCACATCATCCAGTATAAGGAATTTGTAATTATCGCCTGTCAATTCCGTATAAGAGAATGTAACTCCTCCCATCCACGAACCTTTCGGCACAAACAGAGTAGGTTTTATATTACGATCATAACCTTTTCGTGCGTAGACCGAAGTTACGCACAAAAAGGTTAATAATAAAATCAAATATTTCTTCATGCAAATATTAATAGTATGACAATTCGAAATCATCTACCCAAAGGGTACTGCCTATAGCCAGCTGACCAATGACATTCATCCCGTCAAAATATCCACCATAACGACTGGAAGTTGCTACAATTGTAATCTTATCAGGACGTTTGTTTGTCACTGTATATTCTACAGGAATTTCAAAACGAGTATACTCTGAAACGGTTTCATTTGTTATGAAATGACCTTCGCCGATAGTTTCACTTCCCGACCACAACTGAATATAGATATCACATTCATCTTTTTCCAATTTTTCCGAAGGAACACTTCCGCTAGACATTTCCGCTCCCGGCTGATATTTAAAGTAACCTGACAACTTAGTCGGACGAGCTCCCGTATACTCTCTACCGAATGTTACACTTGAAGCAGGATTAGACGTATTAGTCTTATAGTTTCCAATAAAAATATTTCCAGCAGCTGTTACCTTCACAATCAATACTTTCACTTGCACTGTTTGCAGCTGAGCAGCTAAACCCGAATGAGAATCTTCAACACCTGTACTATTAGAACTTCCACCCAAAGTAACTCCTTCATTACCTGTAGCCCAATAGCTATTGGAAGCATCAGCATTCGGATACCAGTTCTTTCCATTCTGACTCCATGTATCGAAGTTCAAGTTCGGAATTTCCACATATGATTCTGTAGTAAACGTACAAGTTTCACCCGTCTTATCTCCACACAAGATGTAATATTCGTACTCCGTACCGAAATCCAGCGGAGCAACCTTTGCAGAATAGTTCTTTGTACCGTCTTCCTGAACAGCTTCTACAGTAGTCCATTCGGAATCAGCTTTTTTCTTGTAACGGAACTGTACCGGAGAAGTAATTTCCGCTAAATTACAAGAACCCGACAAATAAGCAAACTGTCCCCAAACCTTAGAAGCATCGTTCTTAATATCGCTGGTTACCATATCAGCACTTTCCTGCTTGGTAGGTACTTTTACTGTTACGTCGTACTGATGGATAGTCTGGTCCACAGAGATATCAAATCCGGCATTACCTTCCGTAATATCCAAGTTTACTTTATAGTGGTAAGCAGCTTCCGCTTTCGAAGTGATTTCCTGAGAGAAAGACTTTCCATTACCGAAATCAACTTTTACAGTCAAAGGCTGACCAGCTTTTACATAAGCAGCACGTGCTTCATCTTCTACAAATGGAATGCTCAGCGCATCAGCGCCTTCTATATAACATGTATAGCCAGCAAAAGTTGACTTAAAAGTTTCCGAACAATTTACAGAAACCATTGTCTGTGCCAGTTTACAAGTAATGTTTACATTCTTTGCCTTATTGGCTTCGATTACTACATCTTTTTGTCCTGCATAATAAGGCTGAGCATCAAAGCCCTGAGTTTCCATATTCTTGTCGGCTGAATATGCCTTGATGGTATAAGTTGCTACTCGCAGTAATACATCATCCAAACTTCTCCAGTCGTCGGCATGCTGTACTACAGCATTCGACTCATCTAATATATCGACAGCAATCGCTTCCGATTCAGTTATGTCAGCACGAGTTTCTACACCTTTATTGACATCAATGGAAGACAACTGAAGATAGCCATATCCTTTGGCTTCATCCATTTCTGACTGGCAAGAGGTAAATAGTCCTGCCCCCAGAAACAATCCGATCATTATATTTGTTAATCTCATATTCTTTTACTCCCCATCTTTTGGATTTACGATAACTGTAATATCTCCGTCTTTAGTACTTACACCATCTGAAACAGATAAGTTAAATGTACTAGTTCCTGAACTAACAACCTGTGGAATCAGAACTAATAACCCTTCTAACTTAAAGGTAAAATCTGTACAAGTTCCAGCGTGCAACTGAGTATATTCCTCATCAGTAACAAGACCTAAACCCACAATTGTTGACTTCAGATCATCATCCATATTACAGATATCGAATGTTTCAGGTAATTGTACCATACCTAAAAGTGCAGCAATCTCACCCGAAATAGTTACATTCAGATTTTTAATGCCATTAGGAGCTAAGATACGAACATTCTGTAAACCTGCAATTTCAAAATCACCATATGTACAAGTATAAGTAGCAGGCAATCCTTCGAATGTAATGGAAGCTTCCGGTTCCTCACCACCTTCACCCGGAGTATCCGGACCTTCATAAATAATATTACCTACAGGGATTTCGATTGTTTCCCCCACTTCTGTAAATGTCAGGTCAACTGTAATACCGATAGAAATATAAGAATCGGTAGAACCTTCTTCTGTCAGTTGAATATTAAAAGAATCTCCACCAGCCAAATAAGATTCGCTACCCTCTGCATCAGAAGGCTTCTGAATAGTTGCTTTCAATTCAATAAAATTACCTTCTACAGAAGTTGCCTTGATAGAAGCATTCAGACTGTTCTGGTGTTCAGGAACCTGAAAATAATATTTCTTACCAAGAGAATTCTTATCGAATATTTGGGTGGCACCATCTCCATTATCAACTATTACTGAATAATCATCTTTAAAACCTAAAATCCGCAACTATCATCCAATACACGATTAAGGG
>HF993280.1:1990-2527 GCA_000436795.1 Bacteroides sp. CAG:1076 | reverse complement strand
TCCAAAACTGGATGAAAACGGTGATGTAATATTAGCTCCGGAAGATGCAAGTGACGAGTATAAAGAAAAAAATTGTATGCTTATCAGCGGACATTCTACATTGAAGTTCCCTGACGGTTCTGATTTCGAAGTGAACAGCAAATATTACCTGTTCCGTATCACAGAAAAAGAAGAACTGCAAAATCAAAATCTGTACAACGATCATCCTAAATTGAGCATCTACCGATAAGTGGTAGTTCGAACAATACTTAATCCTCCCAGACGAAAGGTAATCCTTCCGGTTTGGGAGGATTTCTTTTATTTATTAATTTTGCAGCGATTTCAACAGTCTGTTAATATTTTATGCAAACTGTCATTTACTTTTGGCAGTAAAACACTATAGAACATTATATTATAATGAAGATAAGAAACATTGACTTAGGCGACAAACCCGTACTGCTTGCTCCTATGGAGGATGTGACCGATCCTGCATTCCGTTTACTATGTAAAGAGTTCGGAGCCGATATAGTATATACCGAATTCGGGTCGAGCGATGCC
>HF993280.1:0-1927 GCA_000436795.1 Bacteroides sp. CAG:1076 | reverse complement strand
GAAAAACGATGCTGAAACTGAATATCAGCGATGCAGAGCGCCCTGTCGCTATCCAGATATACGGAAAAGATACTGATACGATGGTAGAAGCCGCACGTATCGTAGAACAGGCCAATCCTGATATTCTGGACTTGAATTTCGGCTGTCCGGTAAAACGTGTTGCAGGTAAAGGTGCCGGTTCCGGAATGTTGCAGAATGTTCCGAAAATGCTGGAAATAACCAAGGCTGTTGTAGATGCTGTAAAAATTCCGGTAACGGTAAAAACTCGTCTGGGCTGGGACGCCGAACACAAAATTATCGTCGAACTGGCAGAGCAGCTACAGGACTGTGGAATTGAAGCACTGACTATTCACGGCCGTACGCGGGCACAAATGTATACCGGCGAAGCCGACTGGACGCTGATAGGTGAAGTCAAAAATAATCCACGTATGCATATTCCGATTATAGGAAACGGTGATGTCACTACTCCACAACGGGCAAAGGAATGTTTCGACCGTTACGGAGTAGACGCTATCATGATAGGCCGCGCCAGCTTCGGACGACCATGGATATTCAAGGAAGTAAAACACTTCCTGCAAACCGGTGAGGAACTTCCTCCTTTATCGTTCAAGTGGAAAATGGATGTGTTGCGCCGTGAAGTGCAAGACAGTGTTAATCTGCTTGATGAACGCAGGGGTATCTTGCATGTCCGCCGTCATCTGGCAGCTTCTCCTTTATTTAAAGGCATTCCCAACTTTAAAGATACACGTATTGCTATGCTCCGTGCAGAAACACTGGCCGACCTGAACGGTATACTCGACCACATAGAAGAAACGTTTGGAGAATAAGTGTGTTTATCCCATCAGCTTAAAGACTGGTGAGATAAACCATCTTTTATACATCAGCGTAGCGAGCTGGTAAACAAAGAACGCTGATACGAAACCTACGATAGCATCTATCAGGTAGTGTGCCTGAATATATACAGTAGCACAGCAAAGAAGGATATAGAAAGGAGCCAGTACATAGGCAAGCTTCTTGTTTACACGCCATGCCATTATCATCACAATGGTAGAAATTCCGACATGTGAACTTGGAAAAGCTGCTGTGGGACGCTCCCCTACTTCCTGAGAAGCTTCTACTAACTGGTAAAAGAATCCATGTTCAAAGCCCGGACCGGGAAGAAGATAATCGTTTGTATTGAAATAATCGCCGATAGCGGGGAAAACACAAGCATTCACTTTGTCCATACCAATAGCGGGGAAATAGAACTGAGGACCTGCTACAGGCAACATTATGTAAACAAAATAATAAATAAAAAACGAAGTAACCAGTACAAAACATATTTTCTCAAACCATTCAAAACGATTGAGAAAATAATATACTACTACAACCAGCATCATCGGGTAATAAAAGAAATATCCCATATTAAAAGGCTCACTGAACCACATGGAAGGACAATGCTTGCTAAACTCGACTGCCGGCTGACAACCGAACAGTATCTGTTCGGCATGAGCAAACAAATAATCCAGATTAGGGAACAAGCGATTGAACTCAAAGGTATCGGGATACCAATAGGCAAGCAGGCTCATCTGTACAGTCATACGCACAAAAGCAGTCAGACGACACGGAAAAGCCTGATATAAGAATATCAGAACAAATGTCAAGATAACAATGCCCAAACGTTCCAGCAGCATCATACCGGGATGATCCATACGGGGAAACAGCAATAATATCAGCAAGGATGTTAAAGCATTGTAGATCAAACTGATTGTTTCTACAGCAAACAGTCCCCTTCCACTTTCTACACGCTCAAATAGTTTTATAGCCATTTTTCTTTCTTATACCATGCAATAATCTCTTTTACTCCTCTCTCCAACGGGTATTCTGCCCGATAGCCAAGTTCTTTTTCCAGTGGGGCAATGTCACATTGCCAGTTGCGCTGCTTCAT
>HF993279.1:20345-24311 GCA_000436795.1 Bacteroides sp. CAG:1076 | reverse complement strand
CCGTGCTGGCAGAACACGTTCAGAATCTTGTCCACGCTGCCACGCTTCTTGCTGCGCGTGTACAGCTTGCCGTCGGAGTAAGCTCCCGCACCTCCCTCGCCGAAGCTGTAGTTCGATTCCGGGTCCACTTTGTGCTCACGGCTGATGCGGGCAAGATCCGTCTTGCGGTCGCGCACATTCTTTCCGCGCTCCACCACTACCGGACGCAGTCCCAGCTCTATCAGGCGCAGGGCAGCAAACAGACCGCCCGGTCCGGCACCCACCACAATCACCTGAGGCTTACCCTCCACGTTGCGGTATTCCGTCCGTACGAACTCCTCCTCGGTAGGCGTTTCGTTGATGAACACCTGCACCTTCAGGTTCACGTAAATCGTCCGCTGGCGGGCATCGATGCTCCGCTTCAGCACCCGTACGGCGTGGATGGTACGAATGTCGAGCCCCTTCTCGCGGCTCACGTATTGTTTGATATGCTGTTCGCTGGCTGCCTGCTCGGGCAGAACTCTTAGCTGGTATTCTTGTATCATAAATGGTTGTTTTTGTTTACGTTTTTTTCTTCTTCCATGAACTCTTCATACAGAGCTACGGGACCATAATGCCACAGTTGGGTCGACTGGTCTGTAAGTCGGCGGTAGGTATCAGAGCGGTAAAAGCGTAGCAGTGCTTCCTTGATACTTATTCCTTGCTGCCGGGCATAAATCTGTATCATCCGGGCTATCTTGCCGGGTAAAAACAAATACAGGTTATTGTTTGTTACTTCCAGATTCATAGATGTACCTCCTTGGTGGTCGATTTCCTCCATCAGCCACTGGCGGCTTTGTGTGTGGAGAATTTCGAAATTTTCTTCCAGATAAGTCAATACTCCTTGTTGGGAGAAAAGGTCGGCAACCTCTTTTCCTGTCATATTGTGCTCATGCCTGTACTGTTCCATGCAGAAAGTCACAAAGAAAATCCTGTCCAATTCTTTATTCTGCGTCATCATGACTTGTCATTTGTTTTTTGCACTCTTTTACCCGAACAGCTGCCGGAAAGCCTCTTCCACCTTGCGTACGGGTACCAGCTCGAAGCACCCGTACGGCGTGGATGGTACGAATGTCGAGCCCCTTCTCGCGGCTCACGTATTGTTTGATATGCTGTTCGCTGGCTGCCTGCTCGGGCAGAACTCTTAACTGGTATTCTTGTATCATAAATGGTTGTTTTTGTTTACTATGAATCAGAGTCAGGTTTAAATGATAATAAGCTGTCTGTATTGAAGCGGTCGAAGTCTGAGCTGAAGAGCCTGTCTTGTATGATGCGATATTTCTCAAATTCCGTTTCTGCAAAAGACTTGGCAAATTCGGCTGTTATTTTTCCAGCATCTGTCAGTACGGCATCACCTCCAGCTTCGAGAATGATGTCGATACGTTTAGCCCAGTCCTCCATGCTCATAGGAATATGCCGGTTTGCCATACGTTCTGCCATATCGAGAACCGCATTGACCAGTCGTCCCATATCTTCGAGTTCCGTTTGTTTCAAATAATTTTTTGCCACGCTTACATCCGGTTTTACGATTTTACCGTCGGGAGCATTTTCCCATGTTGTAAGTCCCATGTGTTCCTTTTCTGCGTTGGCGCGTGCCACTATAAGCTCGGCTGCTGTATGCCCGTGAACGGCATAATGCATTTTGTTTTGTACTTTTTTGAAAAACGCGCGTGTAGTAGGTGCATCCTTGTTGTAATCGATGGCCGTAGCGTAAATATCTGTCAGCTTTTGGTAAAACCTACGTTCGCTCAGTCGTATTTCCCTGATTTCGGCAAGCAGATGTTCAAAGTAGTCAACACTGATAAACGCTCCGTTTTCCATACGCTTCTTGTCTATCACATAGCCACGTATGGCAAATTGGCGTAACACATAAGTACACCACTGGCGAAACTGGGTAGCACGTACGGAGTTCACCCGGTAGCCAACAGAAATAATGGCATCAAGATTATAAAACCGGGTGTTGTACATTTTCCCGTCGGAGGCAGTTGTTTCCATTTTGGAAATAACTGAATTTTCATTCAGCTCACCGTCTTCGAATATATTTTTCAGATGCTTGCTGATGGCTGGCACTCCTATGTCGAACAGCTCGGCTATTGCTTTTTGCGTAGCCCAGATTGTTTCGTCTTTATAGAGCACTTGTATACCGTTCTCTTTTCCTTCAAGTTGGAAAATGAGAAATTCTGCCGTACTGTTTCGTATGTTGAATTTCTTTGCCATAAATTATCTTGTTAGCACTCTTTTACCCGAACAACTGCCGGAAAGCCTCTTCCACCTTGCGCACGGGTACCAGCTCGATCTTGATCTTCTTGCGGTCCAGTCCCTGCAGGTTATGCTTGGGGACGAGCATCCGTGTGAAGCCCAGCTTCTCCGCCTCGCTGATGCGCTGCTCGATGCGGTTTACGGGACGGATTTCGCCGCTCAGTCCCACTTCGCCCGCCATGCATACGCCCGCTTCAATCTCCGTGTCCATGTTGCTCGACAGGATGGCACTGATTACCGCCAGGTCGATAGCCGGATCGTTCACCTTCAGTCCCCCCGCGATGTTCAGGAAGACATCCTTCTGTGCCAGCTTGAATCCCACACGCTTCTCCAGCACCGCCAGCAGCATGTTCATGCGGCGCAGGTCGAATCCCGTAGCCGAACGCTGGGGCATACCGTACGCCGCCGTGCTCACCAGCGCCTGCACCTCGATGAGAAACGGACGGATACCCTCTACCGCACAGGCGATGGCAATGCCGCTCATGCCCTCATGGTCTTGCGTCAGCAGCAGTTCCGAAGGGTTGCTCACCTGCCGCAGCCCGTCCTGACGCATCTCGTAGATACCCAGTTCCGCCGTACTTCCGAAACGGTTCTTGATGCTCCGCAGGATGCGGTACATGTAGTGCTGGTCGCCCTCGAACTGAAGCACCGTATCGACGATATGCTCCAGCACCTTCGGTCCGGCGATGCTGCCCTCCTTGTTGATGTGCCCGATGAGGATGACCGGTGTACCCGTTTCCTTGGCAAATTTCAGGATGGAAGCCGAACACTCGCGCACCTGTACGATGCTGCCCGGCGACGAGTCGATGTTCTCCGTCGAAATGGTCTGTATGGAGTCGATGACCACCAGGTCGGGAGCCGTGTTCTTGATGTTCGTGAAAATCTGCTCCAGCGACGTTTCGCACGCAATGAGCAGGTTGCTTGCCTCGGGGTGGGGGATGCGGTCGGCACGCAGCTTCAACTGCCGTGCACTCTCTTCGCCCGAAATGTACAGCACCTTCTTGTCCGTGAGCCGGAGTACCGTCTGCAGCACCAGTGTCGACTTTCCGATGCCCGGTTCCCCGCCTATCAGCGTGAGCGAACCCTCTACCAGTCCGCCGCCCAGTACGCGGTTCAGCTCGTCGTCGCCCATGTCGATGCGCTCTTCCTCTCCTGAGGTGATTTCGTGCAGCCGCTGCGGTTTCGAGCGTACCGACTCGATGCCGTGCGCCACATGCTTGGCTACGGGCACTTCCTTGCGCACCACCTCTTCCACAAATGTGTTCCACTGCCCGCACGACGGACACTTGCCTGCCCATTTGGGCGATTCCTGTCCGCAGTTGGTGCAAACATATACGGTTTTTTCTTTCGCCATGATTCGTTGGTTGGGTTAAGTTCTTATCTTTGCAAAGATACTAAAAAACGGGCGTTTTTCCTCGTGTTTGGACGGCTTTCTTTCGGGTTTCGGACGGCTTGTGGCGGAAATCGGGGGAGGGTTTTCCGGGTGATGACGGGGCGATTTACCGGTTTTTGTACAAAAACTAAAATCTTTTGTACAAATTCTGCTGAAGGTCTTGTGGAAAAGTCCGGAATTTTCGCAGGCTTAAAAAAAGTTAATGCCTTTCTGCTTTCAATGCCCTCCCCGGAGTTTCGGCCGAAACTCTTCTTTGATTATATCTTTGTTTATTATATATAAAAGGAAAGAGGGGT
>HF993279.1:0-20315 GCA_000436795.1 Bacteroides sp. CAG:1076 | reverse complement strand
AGGAAAGAGTGGTGCCGTTGGTGGTGACACCCGTGTCCCGCTTTGGGTGATAATTGCCTGTGAAACAGAGTGGTAAGTGGTGACACCCGTGGTGCCGTCGGTGTCCCGCCTGCTGTTTGGCTCCCTTTTTTTCGACCTGCTGCCGGTGCGAACTTGCTTAAATCGCAACTACGTGCAGGGATGTTTCATTTCTGTTAAATTTTTGCGTTCCTGATAAAATGTTATGTGATTTTCTGTTTTTGTGAGGAAAATGTAAAGGATAATTTTGCTTTCGGTGTGATAGTGTCGGCGTAAAATCCGTAGGCTGGCTTGTATTGCATATTATTTGCATTTTTAATAATAAATTAATTAACATAATCGAGTTAATGTCCTGATAAATTTGACTTTTGCTCCTGATTTTTTAAATTTTTTTGCTATATTTGTGTTTGATTTATTAATAACACAAAAACAATTTGAGAAAACGTATGAAAAATCAATTGAAGCATTTTCTATTGTTTGCGGTGCTTGTCATATTTAGTACAGTCACTGCTGTAGCTCAGGCTACATTGAAAGGCAAGATTGTAGATGCGGAAAATAATGAGCCTCTTATCGGGGCAACGGTTTCCGTGCAAGGTTCAACTGAAGGTTCTGTAACGGACATCGACGGAGTGTTCTCGTTGAAAATACAGAAGTCGGGAGTAACCATCGAATTCAAGTATTTGGGATACAAGACCAAAACCATGAAAATAACCAAGAAGGGTGTTGTTGATCTTGGTACAGTTTCTATGGAGTCGGACGCACATGTGCTGAATGATGTGGTGATTACTTCGTCTATCGCAGTAGCCCGTAAGACACCGGTTGCCGTATCGAGTGTAGCCATGGATTTCATCGAAGAAAAGCTGGGTACACAGGAATTTCCTGAAATCCTGAAATCTACTCCGGGTGTACATGCCAACAAAGACGGTGGTGGATATGGTGACTCTGAAATCTATATGCGTGGATTCGGTAATGAGAATATCGCCGTGATGGTGAACGGTGTGCCGATGAACGATATGGAATGGGGTGGAGTTTACTGGTCGAACTGGGCCGGACTGACCGATGTGACTCGTACGATGCAGACACAGCGCGGACTGGGTGCTTCTAAGGTTTCTGCTCCTTCTGTGGGTGGTACGATTAATATCATCACTCAGAGTCTGGAAAGCAAGAAAGGCGGTACAGTAGCATATTCGCTGGGTAACGACGGTATGAACAAAATCCTGTTCAGCGTGTCTACCGGTCTTTCCAAGTCGGGATGGGCCATGACGTTGCTGGGTGCCAAGACCTGGGGTGACGGATATGTACAGGGTAGCGACTTCGAAGGATACAATTACTTCTTGAATATTTCAAAGCGTCTGAATGATGCTCATCAGTTGTCGTTGACTGTTTTCGGTGCTCCGCAGACGCACTATCAGCGTAATGGTGCCTTGACAATCGCCGACTGGAAGATGACTGAAGAGGTGTATGGCGTGAAGAATTACAAATACAATTCTACTTATGGTTTCGATAACGAAGGACGTCGCCGTACCAGCGAATATAACTCGTACCACAAGCCGCAGATCAGCTTGAACCATCAGTGGCAGATTGACGAAAAGTCATCGTTGAGTACGGTTGCTTATGTTTCTATCGGTCGTGGTTACGGTTACTCCGGACAGGGTAATGAATATTATGGCTATTCTTATCAGGACTGGAAGGGTGCCAACTATGGCGTGCTTCAGACTAAATTCCGTAAACCGGACGGTACGTTCGACTATGGAGCTATCGAAGACATCAATGCGCAGAGTGAATACGGTTCTATGCTTGCCATGAGCTTGTCGAAGAACTATCACAACTGGTATGGTTTGCTGTCGACTTATACTACCAAGTTCGGCAAGTATATCGACTTCTACGGAGGTGTGGATTTCCGTTACTACAAGGGTACACACACCAACGAAATTTCAGACTTGTACGGTGGTCAGTACTTCATGGACTCTACCCGTGGCGATGTGCTGGCTGAAAACAATATCGCTGCTGCCGACCCGATGTGGAAGTATGAAAAGCTGGGTGTAGGCGACGTGGTTTACCGTGACTACGACGGACATGTGCTGCAGGAAGGTGCTTTCTTCCAGGGCGAGTTCAACAAAGACAAGCTGTCGGCTTTCCTGGCAGGTTCATTGTCGAACACTACTTACTGGCGTTACGACCGTCTGTTCTACGACAAGGCTCATGCCAAATCGGATAATGTCAGCTTCATCGGATTTACTGCAAAAGGTGGTGCCAACTACAATATCACCGACAATCATAACGTATTCTTCAACTTGGGTTACATCAGCCGTGCGCCGAAGTTCTCTTACGGTGCGTTCATGCAGGCTAATGCAAGCCACGCCATCAACAAGGATGCCAAGAACGAGAAGGTGTTGTCGTTCGAGCTGGGTTACGGTTTCCGCAACAGCTGGCTGACTGCCAACGTGAATGCTTACTGGACCAAATGGCTGGACAAGGCGATGACAAAGTCTGGTCAGCTCGACAATCAGGAACGTACGGAATACTACATGAACATGACCGGTGTAAACGCACTGCACAAGGGTGTGGAACTGGATGTGAAGATTACTCCGCTGAGATGGCTGGACATTACCGGTATGTTCTCTTTGGGTGACTGGAAATGGGACAGCAACGCTACCGGTTATGCTTACGACGACAAGGGTATGCCGCTGAGAGAAGACGGTACTCAGGCAAGTGGTATCGGTGCTCCCGACCATGTATCGGCTTCCATCAACCTGAAGGGTGTACGTGTAGGTGGTTCTGCTCAGACTACTGCTGCTCTGGGTGCTACCTTCAAGATCAACAAGTCTATCCGTGTGGGTGCCGACTGGACTTACTACGGACGTAACTATGCTTACTATTCTTTCAGCGGAAGCGACCTGAAACTGGGTAAGGAAATCAGCATCGCCGACCCATGGAAGATACCTGCTGCAAGTCAGATTGATATGAATGCTTCTTATCGTTTCAAACTGGGTAAGCTGGATGCTACTCTGTCTGGAAACGTGAACAACCTGCTTGACTACCAGTACATTTCTAAAGCATTCAATCCTAAATCGGGAGAGGTTTCTGACCAGACGATTTACTGTTACTATGCTTTCGGACGTACGTATAGTGTGAGATTGAAAGTAAACTTCTAATCACCTGTTTAATAGAATAGAATTTATGAAAAAAATATTATTTATATCAACCGCATTGCTGGCTTCGCTGACTGCATGTGATGATTATAATGACCAGTTTAACCTCGACTCTCAGATTTCGGATGTAAAGAAGGGAGTCGCTATCAAATTGGCGGCAGCAGATTATGCAACCATTGCCAATAATGCAACCAACAAGGAAATCGCTTTGTCGAAAGACCCCGAAAACGGTACGTATGTAGCAGCGCTCGAGGCTATCGGAAAAAACAGATATTTTGCCAGCAAGACTGAAGCTGAATGGTTCCTGCCGGCTTTCATTACTGAAAAATATCCGCAGGCTGATGCCGGATCTCGTTTCTCGGTTTCGTACAACATGTATAAGGAACCGTCTACTTATCTGGCCGACTTCAAGAACCTGAAGGAATATACGCTTTCGAATACCGATTACCGCAATGTATGGGGTGAAACGGCTTCGGCTACTTATCTTTCTCCGTCTACCCTGAAGAAACTTCCTGAAGTGTTGTCGGGTGCCGTAAGCAATCCTGCCGAGGGAGATATGATGGTGGTAAACTATGCATATTCTGAATTTGAGCCGAGTGCTGGCGGTGGTTCTGTCGTTCCGATGGTGTACCAGAAGGTGACTTCGTTCGACGGCGAGGCTGGTAACTATGTGATTGCTGCCAAGGCTGACGACGGTAACTATTATCCGTTCGGAAAACTGGACAAGGAAAGTTATAACTATGGTTATATGAACCCGTCGCCTATTACGGTGGGCGAGAATGGTGTGATTGCCAATGCCGACGGTGCGGAACAGGTGGTTACACTGGGTAAGAGCGACAATGGATTTACCTTGCTGAACGGCTGGTCGAAGTATATTTACATGAGCGGTACATACAACAGCTTCAACGTTTCTTCTTCACTTCCAACCGAAGGTGGTGAATGGACCGTGAACAGCAACGGAGACGGTACCTTTGCACTGGTGAATGTAGAAAAGAACAAGACTGTAAAACTGACGTATGTCAACGATAAATACAGTTACGGAGCTTATCCGGAATCAAGCTATACTTATTTCTCTGACCCGATGAACAAGGAGAGCGACAAGTTCACCATCAAGGATGTAAAACTGCCGGAAGGTTCTACATATGTGTGGAAAATCGATGACTCTCATGGTTACTATAAAGGCTCTGCTTTCGTAAACAATAAGAATCTGGTTTCTGAAAGTTATGTGGTTTCTTCGGAAATCGACCTTTCGAAGGCTACAGCTCCGGTATTGAACTTCACTTTGGCTATCAACTTCCTGAATGGTAACAAGGCTACCGATTTCTTTACCGTAAGAGTTTCTTCTAATTATACGGGTGATGTGGCAGGCGCTACCTGGACAGACCTGACTTACGATGCATCGAAGGTGGGTAGCTCGTGGACCTTTACCAATCAGTCTATCGACCTGAGCCAGTTTAAGGGACAGAAAATCGTGATTGCATACGGTTATAAGAGTACAGACAAGTGCGCTCCGACTGTGGAACTGAAAAATTCTTCGGTGAAGGAAAAGAGCTATTGGGATGTATGTCTGTTTAAGGAAGTTCCTGAAAACGAAGTGGCTGCGGCTATGATGCGCATGACACGTGCTTCGGGTGCTTATGCTAACTCTTCTGCACTGTATGTATACAGCGACGGCGCATGGGTTGAATATAATAAAGAAGATGTAAATGTATTGGTTGCCGATCCGAAGTTCTACGCTGAAATCGGTACGGACTACGTTTCTAAACCATCGGTTATCTTCCCGGTTTATCTGGCACAGAAATTCCCGTATGCCGTGAAGGGCGAACAGGTAGCAGTGGTTTACAAGAAAACAGCCGACAGCAACCCGATTGTTGAGGAATATACACTGAACGGTACATGGGCTGCTTCTACTAATTACTCTACACGTACTACTATCTTCGAAAAGGCTGCCGACGGTACGTATACCGCACAGGCTGGTGTTTATCTGGATGAAGCACTGACTGGTGGCAGTGACGGTGGATTTACTGTACAGGATATCGCACTGACAGGTGTAAGCTATGTATGGAAGAGTGACGCAAGCTACGGATGGAAGGCTTCGGCATTTATGAACAATACCAACTATCCGACCGAAAGCTGGCTGCTGACTCCGGCTATCGACTTGTCGGAAGCTGTATCGCCGCAGTTGTCGTTCGAAGAAGCTCACAAGTTCCTGAACAACAATCCGCTTTCGGAATTCATGATGATTAAGGTTTCTACCGACTATGTAGACGATGTGGAATCTGCTACATGGGACGACGTGGAAATCGACGAAACACAGTGGTCCGACGGGCAGAGCTGGGACTTCTACAAAGTTGGTCCTTATAGCTTGAGCGCGTACATAGGTCAGGTTATCCGCATTGCATTTGTTTACAAGAGTACAGACAGTGCTGCTCCGACTTGGGAAATCAAGAATGCTTTGGTAAACGAAGCTGAATAATATTATAATGTATATCCGCTGGTTCTTTTTCTGACGAGGAGAAGAACCGGCGGATATTTTTCTCTTTACTCACGATATCTTAACAGGTTTAGTTATGAAAAAACATTTATTTATTTTAGGGCTGGCACTGGCTTTGTTCAATGTCGGCTGCGATGACCAGAATACCATCCCCAATGGTTATGTACAAACGACTCAGGAAGGAGCCTCTACGCTTGTCCTGAAAGGATACGGAAATGCTTCATTAGGCTTTTCTGTATTCCAGCCGGAAGGATTCGATTCTCCTCTCTATATTCAGGACAAGAAATTTTCGGGCAGTGCTTACAGCTTTACACAGGTAGCGGCTGCACGTCTGGATGAGATGACCACTGTGCCTGCAAACGTAGAATGGCAGTCGGATGCTACCGTTACGGCTGGTGCGGCTTACTGGGCTCGCTATACTGCGTCTTCGGTTTACCGCTTTGTGAAATTCCGTGTAACCGATATCAGTGGCAACAATGTAACGATTGAATATGTAGTTACCGACCAGACAGAAGAGCGTCCGAATGATAATGTCAATGCGAACGTGGGTTATGAGAATGTTTCGGTAACCGGATACGAAATTCCTCATCTGAATGACCAGAATGTATACGCCGATCATTATGTAACCATGGACGGAGTACAGATTCTGAACTATGCGCTGGAATGGGATAATAGCAAGCGTCATGCCAACTGGGTAGCCTTTACGTTCGATACAACAACTTCGGCCGATGTAGTGAAGCGTACGGATCCCTGGGCAGAAGACCCGAAACTTCCGGCAGAAATGCGGACTGGGGATAGTGATCATACGAACGACGGTTTTGATAGGGGACACCTGTGTGCTTCGGAAGACCGTGTTTATCTGAAAGAAGCTAATGATCAGACTTTCTACTACAGTAACATTTCGCCGCAGTTGAACGACTTCAACGGTGGTTTCTGGGCTAAACTGGAGGCTCGTGTACAGACATGGGGACGTTCTACTACAACCGGTACGTACGACAAGGTGTATGTGACGAAAGGTGGTACACTGAACAAACTGCTGAAGAACTTCAAGGGTACAGCCGTATCGGGTGGTACGCCTACAACCGATGCCAACGGATTCACCATTCACGGACTGGCTTGTCCGGAATATTATTTCATGGCTATCCTGAGCCAGAAAGACGATGTATTCCACGCCATTGCTTTCCTGGTTCCTCACAAGGAAGGATTGAACAGAACTCCTTCGTCTGACGAACTGAAAGAATATGTGGTTTCTGTAGACAAGCTGGAAGAGGAAACGGGTATCGATTTCTTCTGTAACCTGCCCGACGTGATTGAAAACGAAGTAGAGGCTGCTTACAACCTGAACGACTGGGCGTGGTAATAGGAGAATAGGCGTATGAAGAAATATCTGTTGACAGTAATATGGGCGTGCCTGGTTGTATCAGGCTACGCTCAGGATAAGAAAGGTACGCTTTACGGAGTTGCCTTTTACAATCTGGAGAATTTGTTTGATACGACTCACGATGAGGGTAAAAAGGATTACGAATATTTGCCCGACGGAAAGAACAAGTGGAACGAGGAGAAGTATCAGTCGAAGTTGAAGAATATGTCGACGGTACTTGGTTCGCTGGCAACCGATAAGGTGCCCGAAGGGGCAGCGGTCATCGGTATGGCAGAGGTGGAAAACCGTCGTGTGCTGGAGGACTTGCTGAAACAGCCGGCTCTGGCAAATCGTGGTTACGAAATTATCCATTATGAGGGACCGGACGAACGGGGTGTGGATTGTGCGTTTTTCTATAACCCGAAACTGTATACGGTGACAGCTACAAAGCTGGTGCCATATGTACTGGCTCAGCCGACTGACCGTCCGACTCGTGGTTTCCTTGTAGCCGACGGCAAATTGGCAGGCGAGCGTGTAGCATTCATCGTGAACCACTGGCCGTCCAGAGGTGCTGCTTCGCCGGCTCGTGAACGTGCGGGCGTGCAGGTGCGTGCCTTGAAGGATTCCTTGCAGCGTCTGGACTCGAAGATCAAGATCGTTATCATGGGCGACATGAACGATGATCCGATGGACAAGAGTATGGCAGAAGCCCTGGGAGCAAAACGTGAAACCAAGGACGTAGAGAAGAAGGATTTGTACAATCCGTGGTGGAATACGCTTGCCGGAGGTGACGGTACGCTGAAGTACAGAGGCAAATGGAATTTGTTCGACCAGATTGTATTTACGGGTAATTTCCTGAACAAACGCCATAAGAAACTGAGTTATTACAGTCACGAGATTTTCAAGCGCGATTTCCTGATACAGTCGGATGGCAGATATAAAGGTTATCCGCTGCGTACACAGGCGGGGGGCCGATGGATGAACGGCTACAGCGATCATCTGCCTACGGTGGTGTATTTCATCAAGAAGTAATTTATTCAAGTAAGATTTAGTTTTATTAGATGTAATATGATTTATTAAAAGATGATGCGTTTCAGTGACGCATCATCTTTTTTGTTTTCCATTGTAGAATTATTAAGGGGTATTCCACGTGTAGTCACGTATAGAGATGAATTGGGCTAAAAGGGTGTAGGTGGACTATGGAACAGGAGTCGTACGAATATTATAGGTTTAAAACTTTTTTGTACAAGTAATAAGAAGTTTTTTGTTCTGGAATACGTTTTCTTATATTGTATTTTTTTATTACAAAATAATTTGCTTTGTAGAAAATATTTAAATATCTTTATGGCGTGATAAGATAGAGAAGAGTATTTGAATGTTGTAATTGTATTTAATTTCTTTATTCTGTATGTCTAAATCTGTTTTGTTTTATATACTGGTATCGGCTTCTGTAATATTAGGTACTGTTCGTTTATCAGCCCAGGATATTGCTCTTAAGACCAATGGATTGTATTGGCTGACAACGACTGTCAATGCAGGAGTGGAGATTGCTGTTAGTAATAAGCTGACTATAGATTTTCAGGCAGCCTATAACCCATGGACATTTCAAAATGACAAAAAAATGCGCTTTTGGCTGGCGCAACCGGAATTAAAATATTGGTTGTGTGAAAAGTTTGAGGGGCATTTTGTCGGTTTCCATTTGCATGGAGGGCAATATTTCGGAGGCTTTAATGATACACGATATGATGGATATTTAGCAGGTGCGGGTGTATCTTACGGATATGACTGGATTTTATCACCTCATTGGAATCTGGAGATGGCGTTAGGAATAGGATATGCTCATTTGTGGTTTGATAAGAGCCCGCGTATTTATTGTGAAAAATGCAGGAATAGCGAACGGAAAAACTATTTCGGTCCAACTAAAGCTGCTATTTCGTTAATCTATGTTTTTTAAAAGAAATGGAGTATGAAGAAACGACGTGGTTTATTAAGTGGACTATCAGGTATAGTGTTATTCAGTTTGCTCGCTGGATGTGCTTCTGGTCGGCATCTCCAAAACCGACTGTCAGTACTTCCTGATTCCTCTGTACTGGTTCCGGATACGTTGGGGAGTGTGCATCTGGATATGGTTTTCCAATTGCCGGAACATTATTTGTCGAAACGTAACAGGCTGGTTGTTGTACCTCAATTACTGATAAACGGTGAGGTGCGTGAGGAATTGGCACCGGTTGTTGCTGATGCATCTATTTATGATAAGAAGCTAACTCGTAAACAGAAGATTGAGGGATATCGAGATAGGTATGATACACGAATGAAGATAGACGATGTTTCAAAAAGAATCGATATTCCTTACCGGAGCAGTTTTGTTGTTCCCGATGACATGGAAACCGGATATGTACGTGCAGTGATAAGTAAGGATGGCTGTGGTGAATGTACGGGCATTGATACGATAGACATAGCTCAGATTAGTAATCCGGTATCGCTTGTCGATGTAAAGAAGGGAATGAATCTGGTTTGGATAGAACCGGAGTTTGTCATCCGTCCGAAAATACGTGAGGGACGAGGAGAGGCACGCCTTCAGTTCCTTATAAACCGGTACGATATCAATATGGAGTTGGGAAACAACCGGCAGGAGATGGAAAGTATGACGCAGACTTTACGTCCGCTCTTTGCAGATACACTGGCACAGTTACGTGATTTTCTGATTAATGGGATGGCTTCGGCCGACGGAGGATATGCCTTCAATACCAGACTGGCACGAAATCGTGCGGCATCGGCCAGAGAATGGGTTATAGAAACATTGAATATCCGTCCGGAAATACAGAAACTTATAAAAGTGGGGTCCAAACCCGAGGGCTGGTGGCCTGTATACGAAGCGATGGTAGCAGACGGGAATCCGGATTCGTTGGCGGTAAAACAAATATTGACTCGTTATACGGAAGGAAACGATGATGTACAAGAACGTTACATCCGTAAGTTGCCTTGCTGGAATGACATTAAGAACAAATATCTTCAGAAAGACCGTAAAGTGGAATATATCTACAGTTATACACTCCGAAGCTTTACTACCGACAAAGAACTGCTGGATATGTATACAAAGCGTCCAGATGCTTTCAATGAAGACGAATTACTGCGCGTTGCTTCGTTAATGGAAGAAGATAGCAAGAAAAAAGAGGTTTATCATACACTGATGACATATTTTCCACAGTCGCAGGTAGCTGCCAACAACCTGGCAGTACTCTATTTGCGTGACGGAGAGGAAGAAAAGGCAAGGCATACACTTGAGAGACTTGATAGTCATTCTCCGGAAGCGATTAATACGCTTGCCGCAGGATATGTTTATGCTGGAGATTATGAACGGGCTATAGAATTATTGCAGGAAGTGGATTTGCCACAGGCACGTTATAATCTGGGACTTTTGAAAGCACGGCAGCGTAAATTAAATGAGGCTTATCATCTGCTGAAAGATTTTCGTGACGTAAATGTTGCAGTGGTAGCACTAAGTGTAGCCCGCAATACTGAGGCAAAGGAAATTATGGATAGTGTAGAAGATAACAGTTGTCTGGCCGAATATGTACGTGCCCTGATTGATGCACGTATGAATAATGATTCTGGTTTTTACAAACATATACGTAAAGCTTGTGAGCAAGAATCATTGCGTATCAGGGCTGCCGGAGAACCTGATTTTATTGATTATCGGGGGGAAGCTGCTTTTCGGAAAATTGTAGAATGATAAACATTAACAGAAGTGGAAGTTATGAAAAAGAATAGATTATATCTTGTCTGCTGGGTACTGATGATACACATGGTTGGGTTAACATCATGTATCCGTGATGAAATATTGCCTTGTCCGCCTCTGCAAGTGATGATTGATATTGAAGACAAGAATTATGACAATATTGACTTTATCGAAGAAAAGACCGGGTTGGATTTTCGTAAGGATGAAAGCATGAGCTTTCGGAGTTATATCCAAAAGTTGTTTTATGCGCTCTATGATCTGGAAACCGGTGAGATTGTTTTTACTCGCCATTTACACGATGTAGAAGGAGATGCTTCAATGGCTACTGCCTACTTGCCGGAAAATCTTCCGTTCGGGCGTTATGGATTGGTGGTATGGGGAAATATTCTCAGAGAAGATGGTATTGTTGCAGATGGTCGCTTTGGCACTTATGATTTGCATCAGGGACATGTAGAAGGATATGATGTGTATATGACTGCCGATGAATTACTCTATGATGAAGTGAATTACAGTTATATAGTGAAGTTGAAGCGGATTAAAGGGAAGCTGCTTATTCAGGCATTAAATTTTCCTCCGGAAATAGGTTGGTCTAAGAAAACGGTCAGTGGAGTAACCGGAAATGTAGATTATGAGTTGAATTACTCGGAACCGGAAACAGTAGTAACCTATACGGAGTGGAAAAACCGGACATCGGAGTTTGTAAGCAGTACGTTTTTGTCGCCTTCTGTCACTTCGTCCGGTAGTACGGTAGATGCAGATTTGTATGATGAGCCGGAAATGCTGGAGCCTGTGATCAATCTTGAAACTGTTTCTGTAGAAATAGAGCGCAATAAAATAACCGTGTTACGCTATGTATATGATGAGAGTACAGGTAATACAAACATTTATGTTTTACTGGATGACGGCTGGGATGCAGTGCATAATCTGGAGAAATAGACTGACGGAAAGATAGATGTTTAACCTAAATATAAGTGAGAATGAAAGCAAAATTTTTAATGATGGCTGTGGGGGCTGCTATGATGGCTTTTACGGCATGTACCAATGAAAAGATTGTTTATGTGGAAAGTGACAATGGTACTGAACAGCTTAAACCGGGCGAAGGTATCATTGAAATTGCATTGTCGAGTGCTACTACACGTGCGGCACGTCCTATCGATCATTTTAATCCTACAGTTGCTACTACGGATGGTGGAAACAATGTAAACTGTATTGGCTTTAGGGTGTATAATAATGCAGGAGAACTTGATGATAATGTAAAAGTTACTGCGGTAGACTCTGAAGTTTATACGAATGAAAACGGAGAAATCTCTGATGAATATATTTTGAATGAGTATGTGCTGCAGAGAAATTTAAGTAGCTATAGCGGCAATAAGATAAAAATTAAACTGTCGGGATTGTCTGCAGGAATAAATAATATTATTGCGTATGGATACAATGCTGCAAGTGGAACAACTTTTCCCTATACTTTGACGAATCAGCAAAAGGCGGTCGAGGTTGACGGTCAAGAGGAACCAACAATGGTTGATATTGTCGGCTTGAAATGTGCAATAAACACTACAGATAATCCAGAAAAGTTTCCTGAGGAGATTTTTTCAGGAGCCATTAAGGCAAGTGTAAATGAACATGGGTTGTTTACAGCAGAAAATACACTTACTCTCGAACGCCAGGTAGCCGGTATGTTGGTTTATCTGGAAAATGTACCTGCTTATGTATTGAACCAAAAAGTTGGAAAAATTACTATTTCTACCATTATTGATGTAGAAGGACTGTATTTCCCTTATAAAGGTGAGAATGGTGAGTTGAATCCAGCATATAATGGATATGGTAAGACTACCGGCTACTCTAATACAGATTTGTTGACTTTTACTTTTAATAAAGAAAATACGAGCAATTTTGAAAAAGCATCAAACGGAGATTCTTATATCTTCTCAAGAAAAAGTAATGGGAAAGAAGAAACCGACAATAAGAGATTTTTACTGCCAGACGAAATGGATGATGACGTGAAACAATATATGGATGACAACATAGAATGTAAGAGCAATACCTTGTTTGGCAGTTGTTTCCTGCTTCCATTCCCTGCAAAGAATACTTCACATGATGGCTGGAATGCACTGAACATTGTGTATTGGGATACAGAAGGAAATGAGATAAAAGCTGTTCGACTTAAAGATAGTAATGTTGGCAATGGTGACGGTTATTCCATTACCCGCAATCATTTCTACTCAATCGGTACAAAGAGGACATCGGATGTTCCAGATCCGGATGATGAAGAAGACCCTGATGATGATCCGTTGGATATCGATGATGTAACCGGTTACGATTACTATTATCTCCAGATTGACGATGCATGGGACGGCTATTTTGGCTTAAACAAGTAATTTTTTTTAGTTAATCACTCTTATAATAAAAACTGACTCGCCTGTGATGGGTGGGTCAGTTTTTTTTATGCGGCAACAGAGGAAAGTTTATTTTTGCTGTGAAGGTAACGCTTCCGCTATACGTTTCACGATGCCCGGTCCCTCGTAGATGAAGGCTGAATAAATCTGTACCAGATGTGCGCCTGCCTTGAGCATGTTGTGGGCTTCCAGCGGTGTCATGACGCCTCCAGCTCCGATAATCAGCATGTCTTTGGGGGCATGGGCGGAAAGGTATTTGACAACTTCTACCGACTTGTGGATGACCGGCAGTCCGCTGATACCTCCGGCACCTACCTGAGTGATTTCCGACTGACTGGAGTGGATGAGCAGCGAGCGGTCTTGTGTCGGTCCGGTAGCGATGAATCCGCTGACGTGATGCTGGCAGGCAAAGTTGATGATGCCGTCCAGCTTTTCGAGAGGAACATCAGCCGGAAGTTTCAGCAGGACAGGCTTGCGTACATGCTGCTTCTCGTCAGTCAGGGCAGTGAGTATGGTACCCAGTATCTCGGGAGCGATGCTTCCCCAGTTGATGGTATAGTAATCGGCATACGTGCTGAACGTATCATACAGGTCGGTAACCTCCGCTACAGCCAGGGCTTCGTCGGCCGGATGATTGCTGTTGATATTGACACCCAGTATATATTTTCCGTTTCGTTTCCGTTTCAGGTTTTCCAGTACGGCAGCCTTTCCGGGATTATTGAAGCCGGTACGGGATACTAAGGCATGGTCTTGCGGCAGACGGAAGATGCGCGGTGAGGGGTTTCCGGCAACCTTTTCGGGGGTAACCGTTCCTACTTCGAGGAATCCGAAGCCTAAATCACTTAATTCGTCGAAACAACTTGCTTCCTTGTCGAAACCGGCAGACAGTCCCACACGGTTGCCGAATGTCAGGTTCTGCCACTGGAAGGGAGCAGCCTTAGGGCGGTAAGCCGAACGGATCAGACCTTTTACCGGGGGCAGGTGACGATATACATGAAGCATGGTTATAATCTGGTTGTGGATTTTCTCTGCATCGATACGGAATAACCAGGGACGAATAATTGATTTATACATAATTGTAAATATTAAATTGGTTTTCGTACTGCAAAGGTACGACTTCCGTTCGAGAATCTGTCATAAAAAAAAGTTATCGCCTATTACTGCCTGTACAATGGGGGGACATAAAAAAATCTCTCTGTTGTTTTACGCGCTTGCAGAGGCAGCAACAGAGAGATTTCCGAAATCGTTATTTCTTATTTGATGTGCTCGCGAATCTTTGCCAGATAGGCACGCATTCTGGTCGCATCCTTCTTGTTGATGATGTCCAGCAGCTCGTTCAGCTCGGTACGGATACCTTCTACATGTGCCGGAGTACGCGGGTTGAACAGAATTTCCTGCAACAGAAAATCGTCTTCACTCATCACTCCCTTGGCGATAGCCATGTGGCGCTTGAAGGTAGTACCCGGAGCATCCTGATGTTTCATGACCGCTGCAAAGGCAAATGTGGAAACAAAGGGGATAGACAGAGAGTAAGCCACTGTTTCATCGTGCTCCTCGAACGTATATTCGAAAATATTCAGTCCCAGTCGTTGATACAGGTCCTTGAAGAAAATCTTGCCCAGATGGTCGCCTTCCTTGATAATGATAGCATTCTCCGTGCTCAGTTTGTCGAGGTTGGCAAATGTAGGACCAAACATGGGGTGAGTAGATACGTAACGGAAGCCACAGTTTTCATAAAACTCTTTCAGTCCGGTCTTGACAGAAGCTATATCGCTGATGATACAGTCTTTGGGAATAAGGGGAAGAACCTGATTGAAGGCATTCAGTGTATATTTGACGGTTGCCGCATTGATGACCAGTTCGGGTTTGAATGTTTCTATTTCGCTGGTATCGGTGAACCGAAGGCAGTTGTACATGAAGCGCAGACGCTTGGGATCGACATCGTATACCGCAACTTCGTGGTCGAAGCTCAATACATCGGTAAAGAACGAGCCCATTTTTCCTGCTCCCAGAATTAATATTCTCATAGTTCGTTGAATTGTGATAAAGAAGAATCAGAAACTCGCTGCTGCCGTGGTAGGGGAGTACGTGGTTTCTGATTCCTTTCTTGTAGTAATTACTTGTTGATGATTTCCAGTTGCTGGCGTACACTTTCTTCGTGGATAGCCTCGAATACCTGTTTGATGAAGTCGGCATCCATTCCGCAGAGTGAGCCTTGTGCACCACGCTTGTCGAGAATTTCGTTGTAACGTCCGGTCTGGAGAACCGTCATGTTATGTTCTTTCTTGAAAGTACCGATCTCACGGCAGATACGCATACGTTTGGCAAGGATTTCCATGAGTTCGTTGTCGCAACTGTCTATCTGCTGGCGAAGCTCGTGCAGGCTTTCAGTCGACTGGTGTTCCTTACGGATAACCAGCAGGTTGAGGATGTAATCGAGTACATCGGGAGTGACCTGCTGTGCGGCATCACTCCATGCACAGTCCGGGTTACAGTGAGATTCGACAATCAGTCCGTCCAGTCCCAAGTCCATAGCCTGCTGGCAAAGCGGTGCAATCAGTTCACGCTTACCGCCGATATGGCTCGGGTCGCACAAGATAGGCAGGTTCGGAATACGACGGCGCAGTTCGATAGGAATATGCCACTGCGGCAGGTTACGGTAAATCTTCTTGTCGTACGAAGAGAATCCGCGGTGGATAGCTCCCAGACGTTTCAGTCCTGCATTGTTGATACGTTCCAGTGCACCGATCCACAATTCCAGGTCGGGGTTGACCGGGTTCTTTACGTATACCGGAACATCCACACCTTTCAGTGCGTCGGCTATTTCCTGAACCGCAAACGGGTTGGCAGTGGTACGGGCACCTATCCACAGAATATCGATGCCGGCTTTCAGACATTCGTATACATGCTTGGCAGTAGCCACTTCGGTAGCGACATACATACCCGTTTCCTGTTTCACACGCTTCAGCCATGCCAGTCCGTCTACGCCGATACCTTCGAAACCTCCCGGTTTGGTACGTGGTTTCCATATTCCGGCACGGAAGATTTTAATACCCTTGTTGGCCAGTTGGGTAGCTGTGGTCATAACCTGCTCTTCTGTTTCAGCACTGCAAGGACCTGCTATGATAAGAGGGCGTTCCTTTGAAACACCTTCCAGTTCGATGGGTTGTAAATTCAGTTCCATATACTATCTTTTTTTAGTTTATTATCTTTAGAATATCGCTTTGATACGTTTCAGGGCTTCTGCCAGCTTCTCTTCCTTGGCACAGAGCGAGATGCGGATGTACCGTTTTCCGTTGCTGCCGAAGATGAATCCCGGTGTGATGAATACCCGTGCTTCGTGCAGCACCTTTTCGGTAAGGTCTTCCACATCGGCATACGAGTCGGGAATTCTTCCCCACAGGAACATACCTACCTGATCGGGATCGAACGTACATCCCAGCGTCGTCATGATTTCTTCTGCCAGTTTCCGGCGGCGGCTGTATACGTTGATATTGGCTTCTTCGTGCCACTCTGCGCTGTTGCGGTAAGCCTGAGCGGCAGCCAGCTGCATAGGACGGAACGTTCCCGAGTCGATGTTACTCTTTATCTTCAGAATCCACTGAACAAAAGTAGCATTGGTGGCAAGCATACCTACACGCCAGCCCGGCATGTTGTGGCTCTTGCTCATGGAGTTGAACTCGATACAGCATTCTTTGGCTCCCGGTACGTTGAGGATACTGATGGGTTTGCGGTTCAGAATGAAGCTGTACGGATTATCGTTTACGATGACAATGTTATGGCGGCGTGCAAAGTCGACCAGTTTTTCGTACAGTTCCATGGTAGCATTCGCACCTGTCGGCATGTTGGGATAATTGGTCCACATGATTTTCACACGGCTCAGATCCATCTTTTCCAGTTCGTCGAAATCGGGTTGCCAGTGATTGTCCTCACGCAGGTTGTAGTTGACAATCTCACTTCCCAGAATCTTGTTCAGCGATGTATACGTAGGATAGCCTGGATTCGGTACCAGTACCTGATCGCCCGGATTGACCAGTGCCAGTGTGACGTGCAGGATACCTTCCTTCGAACCGATGAGCGGCTGAATTTCCGTAGCCGGATCAAGGTCGACGTTATACCAGCGTTTGTACCAGTCGGCCATAGCCTTGCGCAGTTCAGGAATACCTACCGTAGGCTGATAACCATGTGCGTCCGGCTTTTTGGCATTTTCGCACAACACCTTGATGGTTTCTTCCGAAGGCGGCATGTCGGGGCTTCCGATACCCAGACTGATGACGTCTTTTCCTTCGGCATTCATTTTTGCCACTTCCTTCAGTTTACGGCTGAAGTAATATTCGCTTACGCTTGCCAGTCTGTCGGCAGGCTGTATGTTATAATGTTGATTCTCCTTCTGCATATTCTCCTAATATTTTAAGTGCTTTGGTGAGCGGGGTTACCGCATCGATGGATTGTTTATATCTCAGATAATCATTGAACATTACATCTACGTAAAACATATATTCCCATTCGCGTCCGATGATAGGCAATGATTGAATCTTGGTCAGGTTGATGTTGTAAAATGAAAAGATGGAAAGAACTTTCGACAGACTTCCTTCGCTGTGCGGAAGGGAGAAGACGATATTCGCCTTGTTTACCTTGGAGCGGTCTTTCAGCTCGTCGGCAATCCACGGGTCGCATATTACCAGAAAACGGGTAAAGTTGTGCTTGTTGGTTTCGATGCCTTCCTGAAGAATCTTCATGTCGTACATCTCGGCTGCATACTTGGAACAGATAGCCGCATGTCCTTTCAGTTGTTTGTCGTGAATGTCCTTGGCACTTCCGGCAGTATCATCCGTTTCTACCACTTTCAGTTCCGGATGATGCTGGAGAAATTCGCGGCACTGTGCCAGTGCTACCGGATGAGAATTGACTTCTTTCAGGTCTTTCCAGTCTTCGTCGGGCAGGCACATGATGCTGTGGCTGATGCGCAGCTTGTGTTCTCCGATAATGGTTGCCCCGCTTTCGCGCAGCAGTTCGTAGTTATGAAGCAGGCTTCCGGCTATCGTATTTTCTATGGCAACGAGCCCGATGACATTGCTGTCCTTGCGCAGGTTCTCGAATACCTCTTCGAATGTATTGCAACAGATCAGTTCGATTTCCTCATTCTTGAAGTATTTATGGGCTGCAATGTCGTGATATGACCCCGGTACACCTTGTATAGCTATTCTTTTCATTTGCTTTTGTTTTAAAATAAAAAATCCCGCTTCTGTTGAAAGCGGGATTTCGTTATATCATTTTTATTTATTCATTGGTTTATTATACATATGCGAACTCCCGCTTCACTTCATTGCTAAAGTAAAAGTAAAAAAAGTAAAAGAAGAAGTATGTCGCAAAAGTTTTCATTCTTGTTCTGTTATTTTGTTATCATTACGGTTGCAAATGTAATACTTTTCTTGAAAAAACAATACTTTTATGAACTTTTTCTTTAAATATTTTCTTTCCACGACATATTCGATTACATTTGTGTTATGACAAATGTATTAATTTAATGCACTATTACCATGAATTATAATTTTGATGAACCGATAGACCGGCGAGGTACGAATGCGGAAAAAATAGAAGGAATGAAGGATATCTGGGGACGGACAGACCTTATCCCCATGTGGGTGGCAGATATGGATTTTGCTACACCTCCGTTTGTGCTCGATGCGGTGAAAAAACGTTGTGAACATCCTGTACTGGGCTATACATGCAAGCCTGACAGTTATTATCGGGCGATAATCGACTGGGTGGATGCTCGTTATGGCATGAAGGTAGAAAAGGAACAGATTACTTACGTACCGGGCATTGTACCGGGACTGGGAATGGCGATCAATGCTTTCACTCATCCGGGTGACAAGATTATGATCATGCCTCCGGTGTATCCTCCATTCTCGTGGCTGGTAACCCGTAATGACCGCCGTCTGGTGGAGTGTCCGCTGGTATTGGAAAACGGCAAGTACCGGATGGATCTGGATTTGTTCCGCAGGGAGATTAAGGGCGTGCGCGTATTTATTCTGTGCAATCCTCACAATCCGGGTGGAGTAGTCTGGACGCACGAGGAGCTGAAAGCTATAGCCGATATCTGTGCGGAGGATAATGTCATTGTCTTTTCGGATGAGATTCATGCCGACCTGACGTTGCCTCCTCACCGACATGTACCTTTTGCCATGATTTCCGAACGGGCAAAGAACAATTCCGTTACGTTCATGGCTCCCAGCAAGGCTTTCAATATGCCGGGAGTGGCAGCTTCGCATGCTATTATTTATAATGAGGGACTACACAAACGGTTTGCTACTTATATGGAAAGTTGTGAATTCGGCGGTGGGCATGTCTTTGCCTTCCCTGCAGTAGAGGCTGCTTATTCCAACGGAACGGAATGGCTGGAACAATGTCTGGCTTATATACAAGGAAATATTGACTATCTGGATGATTATCTGAAAGCACATATGCCGAAAATCAAGGCTATGCGTCCGATGGCTTCTTATCTGGTATGGCTGGACTGCCGTGATTTGGGTATGTCGCAGCAAGAGCTTGAAGACTTCTTCGTATCGAAGGCCCATCTGGCTCTGAACAACGGTGAGACTTTCGGCAAGGAAGGTATCGGCTTTATGCGAATGAATGTGGGCTGTACTCGTTCTGTTCTTGAACAGGCAATGAAGCAACTGGAAGAGGCTTACAACCGTTTATAAGATAAAAAAAGGCTACCCCATAAAGGATAGCCTTTTTCTGCAATGTCGTTTGAAGTAACGAATTAAGCTTCAGCCGGAGCTTCTTCAGCAGCCGGTGTTTCTTCTGCATTAGCAGCAGCTTCTGCTTCAGCTTTTGCAGCAGCTTCAGCAGCTTTCTTTTCAGCTACTTTCTTAGCGATTTCTTCGTTTACTTTCTTTTCTGCTTCCAGACGTGCTTTTGCTTCAGCTTTCTTAGCTTCATCTTCTTTAGCCTTCAAAGCAGCCAGACCATTCTGCTTGTTTTCTTTCCAAGCGTTGAAGCGAGCTTCAGCAGTAGCTTCATCGAATGCACCTTTAGCAACGCCACCCAGCAAGTGTTTCTTCATGTAAACACCTTCGCGTGACAAGATGTTGCGTACTGTGTCAGTAGGCTGAGCACCTACCATTACCCAGTATAATGCACGATC
>HF993278.1:33635-44577 GCA_000436795.1 Bacteroides sp. CAG:1076 | reverse complement strand
GAAAAAGCTGATTTGGAAGAAAACACAGTGGATGATGTGTTAAGAATTTTGAGGGCAGAGTTCGAGGAATAAATAAAACAGACTATCCGTGACTGAAAACCTTTTTCCCTGAACTCTATTAAAAACTAAAAGAATTTATGACGATAAGACTGAACAAAGTAACAAGAGATTTGAATGTAGGTATTGCTACGGTAGTGGACTTTTTGCAGAAGAAAGGATATACTATCGAGGCAAATCCGAATACTAAAATTACTGATGAACAATATGCTGCACTTGTGAAAGAGTTTAGCAAAGACAAAGATTTGAAAATAGAGTCTGAAAAGATTTTTCAGGAACGGCAGAATAAGGAACGTAATAAAGCTTCTGTTTCTATCGATGACTTGCAGGCTGAGGCTAAGCCGGAAGTGATAGAAACAGTTGTGCCCGAAGATGCACGTCCGAAATTTAAGCCTGTAGGCAAAATTGATTTGGACAATCTTAATAAGAAGAAGGTGAAGCCGGCTGTGGTGGAACCTGCTAAGGAAGAGAAAAAGGAAGTGGTGGAAGCTGTAAAACCAGTGGAAAAGCCTGCACCGGTACAGGTGGAGGAGAAGACTGTGTCGGAAGTTGTACAGCCGCAACCTCAGATTAATGAACAACAGAAACAGCCGGAACAGAAGAAGGCAGAAGATTTGAAACCGGATTTAATGGAAGAAAAGAAAGAAGCACCCGAAGCACAGACCGTTCAGCAGGACAAGGAAGATGAAGTGTTTAAAATCCGTCCAACGGAGTTTAAGTCGAAAATAAATGTAGTAGGTCAGATTGACCTGGCTGCACTGAACCAGTCTACTCGTCCGAAGAAGAAAACTAAAGAAGAAAAACGTAAAGAGCGGGAGGAAAAAGACAAGCAGCGTCTGGAACAGCGTAAACAGATGAAGGACGCTATTATTAAGGAGATAAGAAAAACCGACGAAAAAGTTGATAAAGGCGGTCAGGGCGATGTTGCGGGTAAGAAGAAACGTAATCGCATCAATAAGGAGCGTGTAGACATTAATGCAGCAGGTAGTATGGCTGCACCTCGTGGAGGAGATAATAAAGCTGGCAAGGGCAATTCTAATGCTGCTCAAGGTAGCGGTAAGCATAATAAAGATCGCTTCAAAAAACCGGTTGTTAAGCCGGAAGTAAGCGATGAGGATGTTGCTAAGCAGGTAAAAGAAACTTTGGCACGCTTGACCAACAAAGGAAAGAATAAGGCTGCCAAGTATCGTAAGGAAAAGCGTGAAAGTATACAGAACCGTCAACTGGAACAGGAAGAACTGGAACAGGAAGAAAGCAAGGTACTGAAGTTGACAGAATTTGTTACGGCAAATGAGTTGGCAAACATGATGGATATTTCGGTTACTCAGGTTATTTCTACTTGTATGAGTGTGGGTATCATGGTTTCCATCAACCAGCGTCTGGATGCTGAAACTATTAATTTGGTTGCAGAAGAGTTTGGTTATAAAACGGAATATGTAAGTGCGGAAGTTGCTCAGGCTATCGAAGAAGAAGCTGATGCAGAAGAAGATTTACAACCGCGTGCACCGATTGTTACTGTCATGGGTCATGTTGACCATGGTAAAACTTCGTTGCTGGACTATATTCGTAAAGCCAATGTAATTGCTGGTGAGGCTGGAGGTATTACACAGCATATTGGAGCATACAATGTGAAGTTGGAAGACGGACGTCGTATTACATTCCTCGATACTCCGGGACATGAAGCGTTTACAGCTATGCGTGCTCGTGGTGCAAAGGTTACCGACGTAGTTATTATCATTGTGGCTGCCGATGATAATGTGATGCCGCAGACTAAAGAAGCCATCAACCATGCAATGGCTGCGGGAGTTCCTATCGTATTTGCCATTAATAAGATTGATAAGCCCAATGCAAATCCAGACAGAATTAAAGAAGAACTGGCTGCAATGAACTTCCTGGTAGAAGAATGGGGAGGTAAATACCAGTCACAAGATATATCAGCAAAGAAAGGTACAGGTGTTCCAGAGCTGTTGGAAAAAGTCTTGCTGGAGGCTGAAATGCTTGACCTGAAAGCTAACCCGAACCGTAAGGCTACTGGTTCTATCATTGAATCTTCATTGGATAAGGGACGTGGATATGTAGCTACCGTATTGATTTCAAATGGTACATTGCATGTTGGAGATATCGTGTTAGCCGGAACGAACTATGGTAAGGTTAAGGCAATGTTCAACGAACGTAATCAGCGTCTGAAAGAGGCAGGTCCTTCTGAACCGGTATTGATTTTAGGTCTGAATGGAGCTCCGGCTGCTGGTGATACATTCCACGTATTCGATACAGATCAGGAAGCTCGTGAAATTGCCAATAAGCGTGAACAATTGGCTCGTGAACAGGGCTTGCGTACACAGAAGATGCTTACTTTGGATGAAGTTGGTCGTCGTTTGGCACTGGGTGACTTCCACGAATTGAATGTAATTGTGAAAGGTGACGTGGATGGTTCTGTAGAAGCATTAAGCGATTCGTTGATAAAATTGTCTACCGAGCAGATTCAGGTAAATGTTATTCACAAGGGAGTAGGTCAGATTTCAGAATCAGATGTATCGTTGGCCGCTGCTTCGGATGCAATTATTGTAGGTTTCCAGGTTCGTCCGTCAAGTAATGCTGCTAAGCTTGCTGAGCAGGAAGGTGTGGATATACGTAAGTATTCTATCATTTACGATGCAATAGAGGAAGTGAAAGCAGCTATGGAAGGAATGCTTGCTCCTACATTGAAAGAACAGGTTACCGCTACCATCGAAGTCCGTGAAGTCTTCAATATTAGTAAGGTGGGTATGGTTGCCGGTGCTATGGTTAAGACAGGTAAGGTAAAACGTTCTGATAAAGCCCGTTTGATTCGTGATGGTATTGTAATCTTTACAGGAAGCATCAATGCATTGAAACGTTTCAAGGACGATGTGAAAGAAGTTGGTACAAACTTTGAATGTGGTATCAGCCTTACCAATTGCAATGACCTGAAAGTAGGTGACGTGATTGAAACTTATGAGGAGGTAGAAGTAAAGCAAACTTTATAATTACATTATAATATCTTTAATGAGGTGATGTCATCCTGAGCATAGCGAAGGATCTGTAAACGCTATCGGATGTGTACAGATTCTTCCCTGCGTTCAGCATGACATTTCCTTTTTTATGGAAGTGAATATGACAGTCCTCGATTGGATTATTATAATAGTGATAGGTATAGGAGGTGTATTGGGATTCACAAAAGGATTTATTAAACAACTCGCCTCTATTGTAGGACTGATAGCAGGTCTGCTTATAGCTCGTGCTTTGTTTGCTTCGGTAGGAGAGAAACTGGCAGAAGAGTTAGGTACCCCGCTGACATTTGCTCAGGTTATAGCTTTCATCTTAATATGGCTGCTGGTTCCAGTCGTATTTTTGATGCTGGCTTCAGCTCTGACAAGGGTTATGGATATTGTCCAGTTGGGTTTAGTAAACCGTATGTTGGGGGCAGGTCTGGGTGTATTGAAGTATATGCTACTTGTCGGTGTTGTTATACACTTTATTGAGTTTGTCGATTCTAAAGATAACTTAATAAAGTCAACCGTCAAGCAGGCTTCTGTGTTATATCATCCGATTGAAGATTTTTCGGGTATTTTTTATCCGACTATAAAGAATGTAACTAAACAACTAATAGACTGATATAAAAAGTATATGCAAGAAGAACTCAATAAAAAGGAAGAATCCCAGAAAAACGAGTTTGTAAAGCAGCTTACGCAGGAAAAATACAAATATGGTTTTACTACGGAAGTGCATACAGATATCATTGAAAAGGGATTGAATGAAGATGTGGTACGATTAATTTCGGCCAAGAAGGGTGAACCGGAATGGTTATTGGAGTTCCGTCTGAAAGCTTATCGTCACTGGCTGACAATGGAAATGCCTACATGGGCTCATCTCGATATTCCTGAAATAGATTATCAGGCTATTTCGTATTATGCCGATCCGACTCAAAAGAAAGAAGGGCCGAAAAGCATGGACGAGGTAGACCCTGAACTGGTGAAAACATTTAATAAACTGGGTATTCCGCTGGAAGAGCAGATGGCGCTGAGCGGAATGGCGGTAGATGCCGTTATGGACTCTGTTTCTGTAAAGACAACCTTTAAGGAAACACTGATGGAAAAAGGAATTATTTTCTGTTCCATGAGTGAAGCCATACGTGAGCATCCGGATTTGGTGAAGAAATATTTGGGCTCTGTTGTGGGCTATCGCGATAATTTCTTTGCAGCTTTGAACTCGGCTGTATTTAGTGACGGTTCATTCGTCTATATACCTAAAGGAGTACGTTGCCCGATGGAACTTTCTACTTATTTCCGTATCAATGCGGCGAATACCGGACAGTTTGAACGTACACTGATTGTTGCCGATGACGATAGTTATGTTTCTTATCTGGAAGGATGTACGGCGCCGATGCGCGATGAGAACCAGTTGCATGCCGCTATCGTAGAAATTGTTGTATTAGACCGTGCCGAAGTAAAATACTCCACAGTACAGAACTGGTATCCGGGTGATGCTGAAGGTAAGGGAGGCGTATACAACTTTGTAACGAAGCGAGGAAACTGTAAGGGAGTAGACAGTAAACTGTCGTGGACACAGGTGGAAACCGGTTCTGCTATCACATGGAAATATCCAAGCTGTATCCTCAGTGGAGATAATTCTACAGCTGAGTTTTATTCGGTTGCGGTAACCAACAATTACCAGCAGGCCGATACGGGTACCAAGATGATTCATCTGGGAAAGAATACTCGCTCTACCATTGTAAGTAAAGGTATCAGTGCCGGAAAGAGCCAGAACTCATATCGTGGACTGGTTCGTGTATCGGAACGTGCAGACAATGCCCGCAACTATAGTCAGTGCGACTCTTTGTTGTTGGGAAGTCATTGCGGTGCACATACATTCCCTTACATGGATATACACAATGAAACGGCAGTTGTTGAACACGAAGCTACCACTTCGAAGATTTCGGAAGACCAGTTGTTCTATTGCAACCAGCGTGGTATTCCAACCGAAGATGCAGTAGGCTTGATTGTTAACGGTTATGCGAAAGAAGTATTGAACAAACTTCCTATGGAGTTTGCCGTAGAAGCACAGAAGTTGCTCTCTATTTCGTTGGAAGGCAGTGTAGGATAAATAAAAAAGAACGTTATGTTAGAAATAAAAGATTTGCATGCCACAATTAATGGCAAAGAGATATTGAAAGGAATCAACCTGACAGTAAAGTCGGGTGAAGTACATGCTATCATGGGACCGAATGGTTCTGGTAAGAGTACATTGAGTAACGTACTGGTCGGTCATCCGGCTTATGAAGTAACAAAAGGCTCGGTAACTTTCGACGGAAAGGACTTGCTGGCTATGAGTCCGGAAGACCGTAGTCACGAAGGATTGTTCCTTTCGTTCCAGTATCCGGTAGAAATTCCCGGAGTAAGCATGGTAAACTTCATGCGTGCAGCTGTAAACGAACAGCGTAAGTACAAAGGACTTCCTGCTCTGACTGCAAGCGAGTTTCTGAAGCTGATGCGCCAGAAACGTGAAATTGTGGAACTGGACAGTAAGCTTGCCAACCGTTCCGTAAACGAAGGATTCTCTGGTGGCGAAAAGAAACGTAATGAAATCTTCCAGATGGCCATGCTGGAGCCGAAGTTGAGCATCCTCGATGAAACAGACTCCGGACTGGATATTGATGCGCTCCGTATCGTAGCTGAGGGAGTGAACAAACTGAAGACTCCTGAAACGAGCTGTATCGTGATTACTCACTATCAGCGTCTGCTGGATTACATCAAGCCCGATATCGTACACGTACTTTACAAGGGACGTATCGTAAAGACTGCCGGACCGGAACTGGCACTCGAACTCGAAGAAAAAGGTTACGACTGGATTAAGAAAGAATTAGGAGAATAAGCATGAAAGCAGAACAACAATATATTGACCTTTTCTCGCAGTGTGAGGCGATGATTTGCCGGCATAGCGCAGAGGTGCTGAATGCTCCTCGTGCAAAAGCGTTTGCCGACTTCGAAAGTCTGGGCTTCCCTACACGCAAGCAAGAGAAGTATAAATACACGGAAGTGAGCAAATATTTTGCTCCCGACTACGGACTGAACCTGAATCGTCTGGAGTTTCCGGTCAATCCGTACGAAGTGTTCAAGTGTGATGTGCCGAACATGAGTACTTCACTCTATTTTGTGGTAAACGATGCATTCGACAAACATGTACATCCTTCTGCACAATTGCCCGAAGGTGTGATATTCGGCAGTTTGAAAGATATGGCGGATCAGCATCCTGAACTGGTGAGAAAATATTATGGCAAGCTTGCCGATACGTCGAAAGACGGGGTTGTTGCCTTCAATACCATGTTTGCGCAAGATGGTGTGCTGATGTATGTTCCAAAGAATGTAGTAGTAGAAAAGCCGATTCAGCTGGTTAATATTTTACGTGCCGATGTCAATACGATGGTCAACCGTCGTATGCTGATAATCCTTGAAGACGGTGCGCAGGCCAAACTGTTGATTTGCGACCATGCAATGGATGAGGTGAATTTCCTTTCTACGCAGGTGGTGGAAGTATTCGTTGGCGAAAATGCCGTATTCGACCTGTATGAACTGGAGGAAACGCACAACAGTACGGTTCGCTTCAACAATCTGTTCGTCAACCAGCAGGCAAACAGTAATGTATTGCTGAATGGCATGACGCTTCACAACGGTACGACACGCAATACTACCGAAGTAACGCTTGCCGGACAAGGAGCGGAAATCAACTTGTGCGGTATGGCAATTGCCGACAAAAACGAACAGGTAGATAATAATACGTTCATCGACCATAAGGTTCCCAACTGTACCAGCAATGAGTTGTTCAAATATGTACTCGACGATCAGGCAGTAGGAGCCTTTGCCGGTAAGGTATTGGTACGCGAAGGAGCACAAGGTACTTCATCGCAGCAGACCAACCGTAATATTTGCGCTACGCGTGAAGCGCGCATGTATACTCAGCCGCAACTGGAGATTTATGCCGACGATGTGAAATGTTCGCACGGAGCAACGGTCGGACAACTCGATGAAAATGCGCTGTTCTACATGCAGCAGCGTGGTATCAGCCTGAAAGAAGCACGCTTGTTGCTGATGTTTGCCTTTGTAAACGAGGTTATCGACAATATCCGGATGGATGCGTTGAAAGACCGTTTGCACTTGCTGGTAGAAAAACGTTTCCGTGGCGAGCTGAATAAATGTCAGGGATGTGCTATTTGTAAATAAATAATCGTGTGAAATGTTTTACGATGTACAAAAAATAAGAGAAGACTTTCCGATACTTTCGCGAAAGGTGTACAACAAACCGTTGATTTACCTCGATAACGGAGCAACTACCCAAAAGCCCCGTGTAGTGGTAGAGTCGATTACAGACGAATATTATTCGGTCAACGCCAACGTACATCGCGGCGTACATTTTCTTTCGCAGCAGGCTACCAACTTGCACGAGGCTTCGCGTGAAACCGTACGTAAGTTTATCAATGCTCGCAGTACTTCGGAAATTGTCTTTACGCGTGGTACAACCGAAAGTATCAATCTTGTGGCATCGACCTTTGTCGACAGTCAGATGAAGGAAGGCGATGAAGTGATTGTTTCGGTCATGGAGCATCACAGTAACATCGTTTCGTGGCAGTTGCAGGCTGCACGTAAGGGTATCGTACTGAAAGTGATTCCCATGAATGACCGTGGCGAACTGTTGCTCGACGAATATGAGAAGCTCTTCTCTCCGCGTACCCGACTGGTATCGGTGGCTCATGTTTCGAACGTGCTGGGAACCATCAATCCCGTAAAGGAAATGATTGCTACGGCACATGCACACGGGGTTCCGGTGCTGATAGACGGTGCACAGAGCATTCCTCACATGCCGATTGATGTGCAGGATCTGGATGCCGATTTCTATGTGTTCAGCGGACATAAAGTATATGGTCCTACGGGTATCGGTGTGCTTTATGGAAAAGAAGCGTGGCTCGACAAGCTCCCGCCTTATCAGGGTGGAGGAGAGATGATCAAGAATGTCAGCTTCGAGCATACTACGTTCAACGAGCTGCCTTTCAAGTTCGAGGCAGGAACACCCGACTACATTGGCAGTACGGCACTGGCAAAAGCACTCGATTATGTTTCGGCTATCGGAATGGATAAGATTGCAGCTTACGAACACGAACTGACGGTATATGCCATGAACCGCCTGAAGGAGATTCCCGGCATGCGTATCTTCGGCGAAGCTGAGCACAAGGGAGGAGTTATTTCTTTCCTGGTGGGAAATATCCATCACTTCGATATGGGCACGTTGCTCGACCGTTTAGGCATAGCCGTGCGTACAGGGCACCATTGTGCTGAGCCGTTGATGCACCGGATGGGCATTGAAGGAACGGTACGTGCCTCGTTGGGCTTGTACAACACCAAAGAAGAAATCGATGCACTGGCAGCCGGTATCGAACGGGTAAGTCAGATGTTCTGATAGACTTTTCGACTGTTTCGTAATGCCGGAAGCCGATAATGCGATGCAGTTGAGAACGTGAAAGTCACTTGATAAATCAAATATTTATACAAAGGAAATCTCCTTGTTCCACCTTGTACAAAGAATGTCAGGGTTGGAGCAAGGAGATTTTTTATATCGTAATCAGTGGGTTTGTCGGCTGCTTTGGGACAGGTGCCAGCAGTTATTTCCTGTCGTGTATAAATTCTCGCCTTGTTTCGGAAAAAACGTCGGCGGAAAGTGGCGTAAACGTCCGCATGTTTTCAGAAATTTATCGCGACGTTTTTTTATTTTTTGTACAAAAAATAAAAACGTTTGTACAAAAAATAAATAGAAACAGCGAGGACTTTTCTTTTACTTGCAAAGTTCTTCTGCCTGTTATCCTCTTCTTCATTTGTTGACATTATATTGAAATCCTTCGAATGAAGTAGGTACTGTGGACAAAGAACTTGTAACAGCCAAATAAGAATCATAAAAAAGGAAGAATATCCGATTTAAAGAGATACCCTTCCTTTATGAAAGTGTGATATGAAAAAATTATTCTATTTTCCATAATCTTCGTACATCATCAATAAATGTGATGAACTCCAACTGAAGTGAGGAGCTTGAAGACGTTCTCCGTTGTGTGTACCATAATTTTCGTGTATCGGGGCATCTCCTGTCAGTCCTTGACAGCGTTCGAAAACTTGCTCGGTGTACTGGTCGGCAAGTTCCCCGTAACCGTAATTACGTAACCCTTTGATTGCCTGATATGTCTGGTCGAGCCATATCGGTCCTCTCCAGTAACCGTTCGGGTCGCACTTAGGATTGTCGGCGGCTGCCGTAGGGAAAGGTATATAGGTTGAGAACTTGGTCGTATCGGTAAGTAGTTTTATAGCCTTGTCCATTTGTTTCTTGTCGGCTATCTGTACCCAGAATGGAGTATATCCTTCACAACCGGGTTCTTCGATGAAGCCACCATCACTTAGCCGGCGGTCGCAGAACCATCCGATTTTGTCGTCAAAGAAATAATCGGCAATCTGATCACTATAATCAGGTCCGTCGAAGTGTGTACCGATGAGTGTCGCAAATTTTTTCAGCAGTTTACATTCATAGGCAAGATATGCGTTCAGGTCTACACTTTCCTGGTCCATACTCCATGCATCATCCGCGTTTTTCAGCATTTTTGTATTGTCGAAGCGGATGGCATTGTCCATTCCGCTTTCCCATGCGGCAGCTTCCAAGGTACCGTCAGTTGAACCAAATTCACAGATACCGTTATGGTTATGGTCACGTTTGTTATACCACCATTTATAGTAGGCAAGCAATTGTGGATACATTTCCTTGACGAAAGTTGTATCTTGAGTATGAGTGAATATCTCGTCTACTGCCCAGCATACCAAAGGCGGTTTGCTGTCGCGGGTATTATTATCGGCAGAATTGGTATAGATGCAGTCGATGATCATACCGTCGGGCAACTGATAGTCGAACATAGCCCGGATATTGTTTTTTGCCAGTTCGGGAGCGAAGCTTGCTAATGCTGCCGAAAAACGCCAGCTGTCCCATGCCCAGAACCCGATAAAATAGCTGACTGCATGACTTGGTATGACACCTTCGTGCAATAATCCTCCGCGATGTGTGCGCCAGTTGGAAATTAAGGTAACAGCCGATTTTACAGCAATGCGGTCGTATTCCGGCTTCATATCGTTACGCAGAATCTTGCTCAAGTATCCGTTCCATCGTTCGGCATTTGCTTTCAGGTCTTGTGAAGGGTTGTTCAGTAATGCCCGTATACGTTGTTCACTTGCCGGCAATTCTTTTTCGGAAGCGAAGAATGAAATGGCAATATCGGTTTGTTTACATCCCGGTGCTGTTTTTGCTATATAGTTTTGTCCGTTGCAAGTAAGAGTTACGTCAGAATCGAAAGTAATTGTGATAATTTCTCCATTTGCATGGCGTGCCGTAACTTTGTTGCGGTCGGCTTCCAGATACACATTGTTGTTCCATTGTCTGGCTGTGAAGCTGAGTCCTTTGTCACTATTGCTTTCTACCTGAAGTAAGGCAGTTGATGCATTTATAAAATTCAGGCGTTGGCAGATTGTTCCGGCATCGGATGATGCAGACATGTAAACTTCTCCTGGAAAATAAGACGTAGAGTCGGCAACCATGGTTGTAGTAGCTCCGGTGATACTCGCTTCGACGGCCGACTGTGCAAACCATATTCGGTTATCTATGCTGAACGGTCCGCAGAATCCATTTATCCATTTATCTCGTTGCGGAATGGTAAATCCCATCCATGAACCGGCGTCAGTAAAACATCCGACACGGCGGACAGTGGAATCGGGTGTAATTGCAATATTCAGGATGTTGCCGAAATCGTATCGGTCTTTCCCTTGAGAAGCATCTTGTCGGGAGAGCGTCG
>HF993278.1:0-33598 GCA_000436795.1 Bacteroides sp. CAG:1076 | reverse complement strand
CGTGCAGGCAGAAATACCTGCAATCACTCCCCATAACATGAAGGCCTTTACTGTATATTTTTTCATGGGTTATAAATAAATATTAATTACTGGATGTTGTCATTAAAAAACTTTTTATGTGCTTGTTGGGCAGCATCTGTTTTTGCATTCAGAGGCTGTATGGTAAAACTGTACTGCCATGCATGAGGTGTGATAGTGTACTCGGGATGTACTTGTGCTCCCCATGTATTATCACCGCCTACACCCATTTGCAGGTGATCGATGTTCAGCCATACAAGATCTTGTTTCTCTATGCTGCCTCCGTGCCGGCGTTCTATGTTAAACGGGCGGTAGCCGATATCTTCGAGTGGAAAATTCCAGGCACTTACACTTAACGGCTCTTCACCGGTAACCAGCAGTCCTTCTCCCTGCTGGTTGCGTAGGGCTACCCAGCGGACATCACATTTATTGGCTGTTTCCTGAGCACGTACATAAGGATGATACTGTTCCCAAACATTGGCTGTATATAAACCTATTGCAGCGCTATTCTTTCGGTCGGAATAGTTCTCGTGCGGACCTCTTCCCAGCCATGTCATTATTTCATATTCGGCAGGCAGAACCATGCGCATTCCCAGACGAGGCATCTCAGGCAATTCTTTCTGCCCTGGAACAAACGACATTGTGACTTTTACAACGCCGTCAGGTCGGATTATATAGTTGATGCTCAAGTCGGCATCTTGTTCTTCCATGCGATACAAGGCACAGACGATGGCCTGATGCTTATCTGTACTTTCTTTTAGATTTAAGTCTTTTAGTCTGGCATTTTCACCGGCTTTTTGCCAAGTCCGGCAGCGTTCCGGAGTGCCATTTGCTACATCATTATCTGTCAGTCCACGCCAGAAGTTAGCCTGCAATCCTTCTTTTATCAAATTTTTGCCGTTGAATTCGAGAGCCGTCATTTCTCCGTTGGTCGTAGAAAAGCAGATACGGAAATTAGTCCCATTTAGATTGATACTTTCGGGTGTACGTTCTGCTGTCAGTGTTCCGTCGACAAATTCGATATTCTGAGCCGTATGTTCTACAGGCAATTCCCATTGTTCCATTGCTGCGACATGGCCTGCCGGAATCATAGGGGCATCTTGACGGGTGATAGCTTCCAGTTTCAGAAAATATTCCTTTTCACTTGCTGTTATGGCGTGCATAGGAATTACAATTTCCCGGCTTTGCCGTGCTGCAATCATTGGAAAGTCCATGATGCCTTGTTGGATATTCTTTCCGTCTGCCTCTATCGTCCAGCGTAACCGATAGCCGGAGAGGTCAATAAAATCGTGCCAGTTGGTTACATTGATACGATTGGCTGTAAAAGCTACGGGACGGAAGTGGATATACTGATAAACCTTTTTTACTTCATAGATATGGGGATGCAATGAACGGTCGGCCGCAACCAGGCCGTTGGCACAGAAGTTGGAATCGTTATGTACTCCCACATAACCCATATCTCCACCATAGGCCCAGATATTTTTCCCTTTTTCATCTTTCTTGGCAAAAGTCTGGTCTACCCAGTCCCAGATAAATCCTCCTTGTAGCTGATCGTATTTATAGATTAAGTCCCAGTAATCTTGCAGATTCCCGACACTGTTGCCCATCGCATGGGCGTATTCGCACATAATCATTGGGCGAGCATCTCGTTGGTTGATGTGACGGCGGAGTGACCAGATACGGGGATACATCGGGCAGTAAATGTCTGACTTGGCTTCATAACCTCCTCCTTCGTACTGTACCGGACGAGTAGGATCGGTTTCCTTTGTCCAGTTGTATATTGTTTCAAAATGTTTTCCATAACCAGATTCGTTCCCCAGCGACCATGTAACAATGGCGGTACAATTACGGTCGCGCGTTACCATGCGGCTCATCCGTTGCATGAATGCAGGTTCCCACTCTGGATAGTTGGCGAGTGTACCGTCTTTGTGACTCATCATTCCGTGACTTTCAATGTTTGCTTCTCCTACCAGATACAATCCATATTTATCGCATAGTGCATACCATTGGTAGTGATCTGGATAATGACAATTACGTACAGCATTGATATTGAATTGCTTCATCAGCCGAATATCTGTCAACATACTTGCCACATCGATGGAACGTCCTGTATAAGGATCGTGTTCGTGTCGGTTTACTCCTTTGAATAATACGGGTACTCCGTTGATAAGCTGCTGCCCGTTTTTCATTTCTATGGTGCGGAAACCGAACGGGTGTGCAAACGATTCCATCGGTTTTCCTTGCTTGTCGAACGTATTGACTACCAGCGTATAGAGATTAGGCGTTTCAGCATTCCATGCTTGGGCACCTTTAATAAGTTTATTTCCCGATAACAATGTATCGGAGCTGCTTTTTATTTCTTTTTCTTGCGTATAAATAGTCTTTCCTTTAGTATCCAGAATTTTAAATTCGACATGCTGGCCTTGCTGAGGCTGGTTCAATAAAATATTTATATCGAAATCCCCATCTTTGTATTGGTTTATTAGTCCTGCGGTCAGTTTGAAATCTTTTACACGGCTTTGCGGACGGGCATATAAGTATACATCGCGTTCGATACCACTGTATTTCCAATAATCCTGATCTTCCATATACGAGCCGTCGCTGTAGCGAAATACCTTGACTGCCAGCTTGTTCTTTCCTTTTTTTAATAACTTGGTTACATTGAAGTGAGCAGGCAGACGGCTGTCCTCACTGTATCCGGCCAGTTCTCCATTTACCCAGCAATAATAAGCCGATTCTACTCCTTCAAAATCGAGGAAGATATCCATTCCGTTCCAGCTCTCGGGTACGGAAAACTCACGGATATATGCTCCTACCGGATTGTAATCGGCAGGAACGTAGGGAGGGTTACAAGGAAAAGGATAAGACACATCTGTGTAGATGGGAGCGTCGAATCCCTGAAGTTCCCAGCTGCCTGGTACCTTTATGTCTTTCCATTTACGTGTACTATATCCTGGCTTGTGGAAATCGGCCGGACAAGCATCATTATTTTTTGAGAACAGAAATTTCCATGTTCCATTCAGTGAGATGCGGCGCTCGGTACGGGCATTGATTTCGAAACGTTGTAAATCGGGAAGAGCTTGTTGTGCCAGTGCTGCATTTTCATCGATGAAAGGGAGAAAATGGGCGTGCATCGGTTCACGGTTTATTTCGTTTATCTGTGGATTTTGCCAGGGCACATTGTCGGCCTGAGCCGGCAATGTAGCAGTAAAGGCAAGTAAATATGTAATATAAAAAAAGTGTTTCTTCATAGAATGGGTTGATTTGTTTTTAAATGGAGCAAAAGAATGTTACGAGAAATGGTACACTGAAATCGGTGACGAAACCGTGAAAAATGGAAACTACGACAAACTGCTGACCTGCGTAGCGGGTTATGATAGGTAAAGTAGTATCCATTGTAGTAGCTCCTCCGGCCGAGATTGGTGCAAGATTTCCGAACCAGCGTACCAGTAAAGGAGCACACAGTAAAGTAATAATTTCACGTGATATGTTGGAGAGTAAGGCTATGGTTCCTAATTCCGGCCCTTTATATTGTGTTATGAAGATGCTGGAAAGTGAATAATAGCCGAATCCGGAGCCTATTGCCATGCACTCGGCTGCACTTCGGTGTGGCAATACGAGGCTGACCAGTGCAGCAGCCGATATGGTTCCCAGTATGGTAGCTACAGGCAGGAATATTAACCTGGGATTCAGTGAACGGAAGTTTCTCAACGTTTGAGGATCACTTCCTATACTTAATCCTACACTGAACATCAGGGCACATAAGGCATAAAAGCTAATGTTGCTTTGTGTCAAATCGAATGGAATGATATGGAATAATCCGCATAATGTTCCGATGACGAAAAATCCGACAATAATCAAACTTCCTTTCATGCTTTCCCTCCTTTCTTCTTATACAGGATATACCATAACCCCCAGGCAAAAATGCAGCTGCCCAGCACGCATGCAAGCGTAATGGCGAAGGCTTCTACTCCCAGAGTGGCAAGTCCTTCCATTATCTGTTTGTTACCTCCTACTTCGATGCCGAGCAAGAAAAGTAGTATCCAGATAAGTGACGTTATAACTTTATTTATCCACGAAAAATTCTGGCGACGGAGCAGGAAACCGATAGCCATACCTCCTAACATAAATCCTATAACTGTAAACATGTTCTTTCTTTGTTGTTTTTTATAAGCAAAGATAGTGGTTATTTATCAAGGCAGAGATATGGTCTGCCTTGATAAAGAGAACCGGACTTGTTAATTGATTTCATTGTTACTTTGAATTTCCATCAACGGGATGGGTAAGAATTCATCTTCTGTAACGTTGAAATTTGTTCTGCCGGCAGCTTGCATTGCTTCTTTCAACTTACCCCATCGGCGCAAGTCATAGAAACGGACGTTCTCTAATGCAAACTCAACGAGCCGTTCGTGTTCTATTTGTGCTTTTACATCTTCATAAGACTTTCCTGTCATTTCGGGAAGTCTGCCATGGATCTTACGTATTTTGTTTATTAATGGAATTGCTTCATCCTGAAGATTTTGTTCATTATATATTTCAGCTTTCATTAACATGACATTGGCATATCTCATCAATGGAATGTTTGTTGCTACTGCACTTTGGTTGAATTCTTCAAGTGAAGCTGGCAAATATTTCTTGAAGCAGTTTGAAACTTCCGGATTACCTTCGAATACTTCATCATATTTCATGCCATAGATGTTGGGATTCTCGGTATAATACGGGTCATCGAAAATCATGGAGCCGTATGCACGTGCATCATACATGTTGTTTTCTGCAATTCTTCCTTCTTTTAAGTATTCATTATACATCATGGGACTTATTCTGATTTCATCCCATCCTCCCATTGATGGAGCTGCTAACCAATAGTGTAAAACGTGTTTGTGATAGGTCCCGTCGGCAGTTGTATTGGTGAATTGTAATTCGAAAATTGCTTCACTGCTGTTTTTATTTGTACCGTTGAACAGACTTTCATAATTGTCTACCAGTTCATAACCGGAAACATTGTTCAGCGCCTTCATGGCTTCCGACAAGAAGAATTCCTTTTGTTCGGGTTCTTCATAGGCTCGTGTCAGATAGGCCCATCCCAGATAAGCGTAGGCTGCTCCTTTGGTTACACGTCCGGCTTCTTGTGAAGGACGAGTTTCGGGTAACATACTGCCTGCACGTGAAAGTTCAGAGCAGACAAAATCCCAGCAGTCTATACGCGAAGACAGGGCTTTGTGCGTTTGTGCTTCACTGGTCAGGTACTCGTCGCGAATGATAATTTCTTTCCAGTTCATAATGAGCTTGAAATGATAGTAGGCACGAAGGAAAACGGCTTCTCCCATGGTGTGGCTATAATCTTCCTGATTCATGGGGTTATTGCCAGCTTGTACTTTATCTATTCCAAATATGACATTGTTTGCATAGTTTATTCCGTTGTAGTTGTTCATCCAGTAACTTTTTATGCGGGAGTTTTCATTGGTATAAGTGAAATTATACATTTGTCCCCACTCCGGATAGTTGTTGACATCCTGTCCGGTTGTGATGTCATCTCCTCTGAATGTTTCTACTACGGCTCTGATTTCGCCGAGTGCGTATGCATCGGTACGATTCTCTAACTGACCATATACGGCTGACAGTCCAGCTTCTACGTCGTCTTTGTTACGCCAATATTTATCCGTTGAAAAATCCGGAGATTCTACTGTTAGGAAATCATCGCATCCGGAAAATATACTTGCGAAGAAAATAGATGCTATATAGATAATCTTTTTCATTATTCTGTTCTTTTAATAGATTTGTTAAATTTAGAATGTAACTTGCAGACCAATTACGTATGAACGTGTAAATGGATATACAAACGAGTCGACGCCGGTATCTAAAATGTCAGATGAAAATTCCGGATCGATTCCTGAATACTTGGTGATGGTAAACAGATTTTCACCGCTTATATAGATTCTACATTTTTCGAGATATGCTTTCTTTGCCAGTGCGGACGGTAAAGTATATCCCAACTGTAATTGGCGCATACGGACAAAATTTCCATTTTCCAGGAAACGGTCGGATTCTCTGGTGTTCTGGTTAGGATCTCCCAATACGGCTCTTGGCATATCTGTATCCGTGTTTTGTGGTGTCCATGCATCTTTTGTCGTGGTAAACTGGTTAATTCCCGCGTCCATTGCTTCATAATACAGACGGTTTGCATTGTATAGTTTGGCTCCCCATGCGCTTCCCAACTGGAAAGAAAGGTCGAATCCTTTGTAAGCACCGCTGAATGATAAGTTCGCTTCTACTTTAGGTATGCCGGAACCACAATATTCTTTATCGTTGGCATCGATAACTCCATCTCCATTGAGGTCTTTAAAACGTATATCTCCGGCTTTTGCATCAGGTTGCAGACGTTCACCATCTTTGTTTACATAAGCTGCTGCTTCAGCATCGCTTTGGAATAGTCCGTCGGTACGATACAAAAAGAAGCTGGCTACTGGGTATCCCTTTAATGTTTGTGTGACGAAGTGGCCATCGCCTTTCCAGCCTGAGCCGTAAAGAACCTGGTTAGGATCTGCTTCCAGCATTTCGTTGCTGATAGTAGATAGATTGAAGCCAATATTGTAATCGAAGCCACTGATGCTGTTGGCGTAATTTAGTTCAAACTCAAATCCGCTGTTGCGCATTTTACCAACATTTACTGTCGGGTTATAAATACCGGCGGAAGGGGCCATGACCTTCTCGATAAGCAGGTCGCGGGTTACGTTATAATAATAGTTGATACTACCACTTAGATGGTTGTTGAATAATCCGAAATCGAAGCCAATGTTCTTCGAATCGGTAGTTTCCCAGCGTAAATCGTCGTTTACTAAATAAAGATTTGACATACCTATCCATGGATTTCCGCCTTGTATATAACTCATCCATTGAGTATTGTCGTTTGTCATAGTTGGCGCATAATAGTATCCCAAGGCATTTTCATTTCCTAATTGTCCCCAGCTTGCGCGAAACTTTAAATTGCTTATGATTGTATTTTTAGGGAAGAAGTCTTCTTCGCTGATTCTCCATCCTACAGCAACGGATGGGAAGACCCCCCATCGGTTGTTTTTTCCGAACTTTGAGGAACCATCGGCGCGTACGGTAGCCTGCAATAAATACCTGCTTGCGAAAGAATAGTTCAAACGTCCAAAGAATGATGCACGATTATAATTGTAGAAAGTACCTGTACCATTGAATGTACCTCCGTTTCCAGCATTGATAGTGGGAGAGGTCGGATCGAAAAAGCCTGAGGGCTCTTCGTTGGAAATCAGTTGTCCGTTTTCTACTTTATAGACTGTTTTTTTACCTTCTACGGAAATGCTGCTTTCGTCTTGTCTGTTTGCAATAACGGAACTACCAGCCATTACTGTAACAGAATGTTTGTCGAATTCTTTATTGAAAGTCAGTACGTTTTCTAAAGTATGCGAATAAAAGTATGAATTGGCTTCATAATTGTAAGGATATAGGCGGGGCTCCTGTGAACTGGCTGTATATGCGTCATAGTGTGTCTTGGTTGTTGTATACAGGCCGTCGTAAGTGTATGAACTTTTGAAGGTAAGCCAGGGAGCAAAATGGATAGTCAGACCAATATTGCCTGTAATGTCATATCCGTTTGTTCTTGATTGCTTGAAATGATCGTCTGCCATGATGTTACGGTTGGTCGGGAACTCCATAGGAACACCATCAACGGTCATGTTAGTTAATCCGTAACCGGATGGCTGGCTTTCATCGTAAACAGGGACCAGTGGGCTTAAGGAGTACATTTCCTTCAGTGAGTACTGAGGTTGTTTGTTTCTTGTTGCCTTAAAGTTTAAGGTAGCATCGAAGTCGAAGATGTATTTTGACATATTCAGTTTCATGCGTGCATTATCCTGAATGTATGAGTTACTTCTTAATATGCCGTCTTCATCAGAATGACCGTATGATAAAGAATATTTTGCGTGTTCGGAACCTCCTATGAGGTTTACATAATAGTTTTGTGAAAATCCATTGCCTAATACTTGATCTTGCCAGTTTGTATTATAGCCTGTCGGGTTTTTAAGATTTCCGTTTGCATCTTTAAACGTCAGATAGCCGGGCTTTTCTTTATTGGCATTTTCATAAGCCATGTTGTTGACCTGCATATATCCGTCAGCATCCAGCATTTCGAATTTCTTTGCTGGCTGATTGAAGGTCATATATGTATTGAATGACACTTTTATTTCTCCTTGTTTGCCATTCTTTGTATTGACTATGACTACTCCATTTGCGGCAACAGAGCCATAAATGGCTGCAGCTGCTCCATCTTTTAATATTTCCATAGACTCAATATCTTGTGGGTTGATGGTATTGATATCTCCTGGATATCCGTCTATGATATAGAGCGGTTCATTGTCTCCCATTGTTTTGATACCTCGGATTTTTACTGAGATACCTGCTCCAGCATTACCTCCAGACTTTAAAACGCTGACTCCAGCGACTTTCCCTTGTAGGGCTTCTGTGGCACTGGTTGTAGCACGCTTCATCAAATCTTCGGATTTGATTGATGAAATGGCTCCGGTCATATCGCTTTTTTTCATCGTTCCGTAGCCTACCACTACAACTTCATCCAGCACTTCGGTATCTTCCTTTAGGGTGATTTTAAAGTTTTGCTGATTGTTGACAGCGATTTCCTGGGTTTGGAAGCCTACATAAGAGATAACAAGTGTACCATTGGGTGATACACTTAATTCAAAGTTTCCATCAAAGTCGGTAATTACTCCGTTGGTGGTTCCTTTTTCTAATACACTGGCTCCGATAACAGTCATTCCTGATGCGTCGAGCACTGTACCTTTCACTTGGATTGCTTGTGCGAATCCTGACATTGGAAACAATAAAGCAAGCAGAACTATTAGCTGCCATGCTTTGCTACAACTTCTTTTTTCCATTTGTGTTTTTTGTTTGTATTAAGGTTAGTCATTGAATTTTTTCGATGCTCAAATGTATTCAAAATGGAAGGTGATTATTCTTTTGGAAAGGTCACAAAGTGTCTACATAGGTGGAATTTGACGATGTAATAATGTCTACCTTGATTTTTGTAATAGTTTGATTACCAATAGGTATTTATGTCTACTTGTATCTACAAATGGAGTGTAATGAAGGTGGGCTGTATTTGGCGCTCTAAAATACTCAGAAAATAAAAATACCGGTAAAACTGTAGAAATCAATTTAACCGGTATCCTTTATATTTATAAAGATTAAATGGACTGAATGTAAGCAACGAGATCTGCTTCCGGTGATAATCCCAAAGCTTTCCGTAGGCGATATCGGTTCATATTGATTGTTTTGGGCGTGTTACCAGTAAGCATGGCAATTTCTTTGGTCGATAGATTTACACGTAGCAAGCTTGCCAGATGTTTTTCACCTTGTGTCAGGTTGGGATGTTGTTCGCTTAAGCGCGAAAGAAATTCTTTCATTTTTTCATCTATCGTTTGCAATGTCATACTGCTGTTTTTGTTGGTTGTCTGATATTGACTGATAAATGCATTAATTTTTTTCAGGTGTGGAATTAATTCTTGCTTTTCCATCCGGTATCCTTGTCGGACCTGTTCTTGTATTTTATCCAATAGTTCGTTTCGACTTTGAAGGAAAATGGCAAAATTAGTGGTTTCTTGTTTGCTGGTTTCTAATGCATGTTGTACGTTTTCCAATTCTGCTTTTTGCTGTTGCATCTTCAGCTTGGCTATTTCGTGTTCCGACTGTTCAATCTGGTATTGAGCGTTGAGCAGCTGAATTTTCTTTTTACGTCTGAAACGTTGCAATAGTAAGAACCCTATAGTAATAAGGAGTATGGTAACAGTAAGAATTGTGATGATGTTACGGCGCAGCAATCTTATCTTATATTCTTGCTGCTGTAACTCTTCCTTTTGTTGTTGTGCTAACAGCTTTTCCTGTGCTATGCGCTGTTCAACAGTACGCAGTTTATTCTCACTTTGTATTTCTTTGCTTAGTGCGTACAGTGAGGTTTGTTTTTCATAGGCTGCTTGATAATTGCCAATAGCGTTGTATACTAGTGCCGAATACTCATAATTGTCGCATATAATACCTTTGGCTCCTATATTCTGTGCCAATTGGTAGGCCTTCTCGAGCGCGGTTATTGCTTGAGGATATTTATGAGCGTAATAATATAGTTTGCCCAAGTTATTGTAATTCTCTCCGAGCGACCAGATTGCGTTTAAGTGCTTGTTGATAATGATTGCTTCATTAATCCATTCCAGTTGCTTGTTAATATTCCCTTCGAAAAGACATAGGTTATTCAGATTGCTGGCTATGCTCTTTAGATTTTTTGAGGAACGATTTATTGCCAATGCTTGCTTCAGGAAGCGTTCTGCCTGTTGAAATTCATTAAGATATGTATGGATGATGCCTCTATTATTATAACATGAAGCAAGATTTGATGAATCAGATTCCATTTTAAATAATGAGATGGCTTTGTCACTTAGATTAATGGCTTTGCTATAGTCCCCTAAATTGCAATATCCTACGCTCATCAAATTGTAAATATGACCTTTTAACTTCTTGTCGTTCTTAGGTAGTAACTCATCTGCTTCATACAAGGCTTGAATGCATCCGTCGAAATCGCCCAGTAACTTTTCGGCTTGTGCATAAATATAGAGCGATTGTGCACGTAAAAGTGGAGAATCTGTTTCCGTTCGGGCTTTTGTTGCATAATAAGCTGCCTGCTGGGGGCTAGTGTATAATTCCTTTTCGGCTTTTTCCAATAGCGCATTTATCGTCTTTTGAGGAGTGCCTGCATAGATGAATTTGAGGGAAAAAGATAGGAATATTACTATTGTTATATATAAACTAATGTTTTTCATGGTCATTTCTTGATTGGTGCAAAGTTATAAAAACTCTTAGAATGATGAAAAAAAGCTACGAGAAACCGGATATTAACAAACATAGTAAATAATTGATTGATAACTTTTGGGATAAATAGATATTGCTTTTTGCAGAAAACCGTACCTTTGCACCCCGAATTTAAAACGACGTATATGTTATTGCCTTATTTGCATAAAGACCTGATTGAAGCCGGATGTGATGAAGCTGGACGAGGTTGTCTGGCAGGAGCTGTATATGCAGCAGCGGTAATCTTGCCTTCCGATTATGAAAACCAGCAGTTGAATGATTCTAAACAGTTGACGGAACATCAGCGTTATGCATTGCGTGAAGTGATAGAGCGGGATGCAATAGCATGGGCTGTAGGGGTTGTTACGCCACAGGAAATCGACAAAATAAATATTCTGAATGCTTCTTTTCTGGCTATGCACCGTGCAATAGATCAGTTGAAGGTACGTCCGCAACATTTGTTGATTGACGGAAACCGGTTCAACAAGTATCAGGATCTTCCGCATACTACGGTTGTAAAAGGAGATGGCAAATATTTGTCGATTGCTGCCGCCTCTATTTTGGCCAAAACTTATCGTGATGATTATATGAACCGGCTTGCCGAAGAATATCCTCAGTATGACTGGCAGAAGAATAAGGGCTATCCGACCAAGAAGCATCGGGAGGCAATCGCTCATTATGGCACGACTCCTTATCACCGGATGTCGTTTAATTTACTGGGAGACGGACAACTTTCATTCGATTTTTAAAAGAATTTTGTAGTTTTTGCTCCATAAATATGAACAGCCTGTTAATAACTTCGAAGTTATTAACAGGCTGTTCATATTTATAAGGCTATGTAATAAAGCTGAAACAGAATTGTCGCTCTATATTAAAGGCTCTGTCGCATATTCTTAAAACTGTTTCTGTTATTTTGCCCCGAAAAAATAAACCAATATAATATATATGAGAAAAATGTACAGGCAATGGCTATTCCTGACTGCTTTGCTTTGTCAGATGACAGTACAGGCCGCCGGAAATCAGGCTGTGGTAAAAGGAACAGTTAAAGATATGCAGGGCAATCCTATAAAGGGAGTCGTTGTAACGGATGGAAAGAATATGACGATAACCGATAGTTTGGGAATGTATTTGCTGGATACCGATCCGCTTCGTCAGCCGATGGTATATATTTCGACTCCGGCCGACTATGTACTTCCTGAAAAGAATGGAATAGCTGATGGCTTCTATCGTTATCAGGATGCAGGAAAAACAGAGAATCAGTGCGATTTTATTCTTCAAAAGCGAGAAAAGGAAACAGACGAGTTTGTCTTTATTCCGATATCTGATCCTCAGGCTAAAACAGAAAAGCAATTGGAACGTTTCCGCACAGAAACAGTTCCCGATTTGGTTCATACAGTTGATTCGCTGAATGTTTCCGAAACGATTGGTATGCAACTGGGGGATTTGGTATGGGATGCCATGAATTTATATAAGCCTTATCGGACTACCATCTCGAATCTGGGACTGACCATGTTTCAGGTAATGGGAAACCATGACTTTAACTTGCAGTATGCCGATATGGAACGTACGGCAGAACCTGCGAAAGGATACGGAGAGAAGAACTATTATGAAATGTTCGGTCCTACGGACTACTCTTTCAATGTAGGAAAGGTGCATGTTATTGCTATGAAAGATATCGATTATGAAGGTGGTAAGAAGTACACAGAACGCTTTACTGAAGAACAACTTGAATGGTTGAAAAAAGATTTAAGTTATGTGCCCGAAGGAACTACTGTCTTTTTGAATCTTCATGCTCCGGTGGCGAATACGACAGTCGAAGGTGGAGATAATGTACGCAATGCCAATGCTTTGTTCCGTATCTTACGACCTTATAAGGTTCATATATTCTCCGGCCATACACATTTCTATGAAAATACGCTACCCGCAGCAGCCATATATGAGCATAATATAGGAGCAGCTTGCGGAGCCTGGTGGGCAGGTGACGTAAACCGTTGCGGTGCTCCTAACGGATACTTGGTAGTAACCGTAAAAGGGGATGATGTAAAATGGCGCTATAAGGCAACAGGGCGTCCGGCAGATTATCAGTTCCGTCTTTACAAACCGGGGGAATTTGAAACTCAGAAACAATATGTTGTAGCCAATATCTGGGATTGGGATATAGCATACACTGTAAACTGGTACGAAGACGGTGTGCTGAAAGGTGCCATGCAACAGTTCGATGATGAAGATCAGGATTATCTGAACATGGAAAATGGTAAGCGTACCGGTTATCATACCCGCCATTTGTTCCGTGCATGCCCTTCCAAACAGGCAAAGAAAATAAGGGTTGAGGTTAAGAATAGGTTTGGCGAAATTTTTACACAGGAAGTAGAATTGTAGAAATACCTGTTTTTTATTTTGATTATTCCCCCTTTCAGTCTGCGTGAAGATAGAAAGGGGGATTGTTTTTCCCGGCAGTCCTGTCTGTAAGAGTTCATTATCCGGTTGCTGCGATACATAAAAAGAGTGAAAACTTATTCTTAATACGAGGGATATTTTGTACTTTTGCATGTTGTAAAGCATGCACTCGATATATCAACTTTTAAACAAAATAATATTATGGCTAAGAAAGCTCTTTTAATGATTCTTGATGGTTGGGGATGTGGCGACCACAAGAAAGATGATGTGATCTTTAATACTCCTACTCCGTACTGGGACAGTTTGCTGGCAGAATATCCGCACTCACAGCTGCAGGCCAGCGGCGAAAACGTAGGTTTGCCTAACGGTCAGATGGGTAACTCTGAAGTAGGTCACCTGAATATCGGTGCCGGACGTATCGTTTATCAGGACTTGGTGAAGATCAACCGTGCTTGTGCCGACGGTAGCATCATGCAGAATAAAGAAATCGTTTCTGCTTTCTCTTACGCTAAGGAACATGGAAAGAATATCCATTTCATGGGATTGACTTCAAACGGTGGCGTACACTCTTCACTGGATCACCTGTTCAAGTTGTGCGACATCGCTAAAGAATACGGACTGGAAAATACATTTATTCACTGTTTCATGGATGGTCGTGATACAGACCCGAAGAGTGGCAAGGGCTTTATCGAACAGCTTACTGCTCACTGTGCACAGTCTGAAGGTAAGATTGCTTCTATCATCGGACGTTTCTACGCAATGGACCGTGACAAACGTTGGGCTCGTGTAAAAGAAGCTTACGATTTGCTGGTAAACGGTGTGGGTAAGAAGGCTACCGATATGGTTCAGGCTATGCAGGAATCTTACGATGAAGGTGTAACCGATGAATTTATCAAACCTATCGTAAACGCTAACTTCGATGGTACTATCAAGGAAGGTGATGTAGTTATCTTCTTCAACTACCGTAACGACCGTGCTAAGGAATTGACTATCGTGCTGACTCAGCAGGATATGCCGGAAGAAGGCATGAAGACTATTCCGGGATTGCAGTATTACTGTATGACTCCGTACGATGCTTCATTCAAGGGCGTTCACATCTTGTTCGACAAGGAAAATGTACAGAATACATTGGGCGAATACTTGGCTGCCAACGGAAAGACTCAGTTGCATATCGCTGAAACTGAAAAATATGCTCACGTTACTTTCTTCTTCAATGGTGGTCGTGAAACTCCGTACGATAACGAAGATCGTATCCTGGTTCCGAGTCCGAAAGTTGCTACTTACGACTTGAAGCCTGAAATGAGTGCTTACGAAGTAAAAGATAAACTGGTTGAGGCTATCAATACCAAGAAATACGATTTCATTGTAGTAAATTATGCTAACGGTGATATGGTTGGACATACTGGAATCTACGAAGCTATCGAAAAAGCTGTGAAGGCTATCGACGACTGTGTAAGAGATACTGTAGAAGCTGCCAAGGCTAATGACTATGAAGTCATCATCATTGCCGATCATGGTAATGCAGATCATGCATTGAATGAGGACGGCACTCCGAATACAGCTCACTCTTTGAATCCGGTTCCGTTTGTTTATGTAACAGCAAACAAGAACGCAAAGGTGGAAAACGGTGTATTGGCCGATGTTGCTCCTTCTATCTTGCACATCATGGGTATGGCTCAGCCTGCTGAAATGACCGGTAAAGACTTGATTAAGTAATTGATAAGTTTCTTTATATTCTTTATATCAAAAGGGGAATAGCCTGTCGGGCTATTCCCCTTTTTTGATTGAAACAGCTTGCTTCCCGTTTTCTCCGAATCGGACTCTCGGACATTTCTTCGTATTATTGCTTCTCTGTGTATAGGTAAACTCCTTGCAATAATTTTTTGTTATATGATAAAATTCTGTAATTTTAGGCTCTGAGGGTAATGACTGTCCTTTTACTTGTTATGTCTGGTGTTATTAATTGGCTACCTTGACAGCTGTAGTTGGCAGTCGGTTGACTCATCTTGAATCGGACTTATGAAATATACTTATGACGAACCGGCAATTGGATTTTGAGCATATCCATAGAGTGGAAAATCTCATATACGAACCTTTGGAAAAGAAATACATTAGAGTACAGGTTGTAGGAACTGTATTGACTTATATATGCCTTATGCTTTTTTCCCTGTTCTTCCTTTTTGCGGAAGAACTTCCTTATCGCATTTTCATTGTTGGGGGTGTGGAATGTCTGTTGCTTTGTGCTGCTGTTATCAATTTGATGCTTCTTCCTAAAGCGTATGCCTATAAAGGATTTGCTTTTCGTGAGCATGACATCACCTACCGATCCGGACTCTTTTTCCCTTCTGTCGTAACGATTCCTTTGGGTAAGGTACAACAAGTGAGTATACGGCAGAATCCTGTCAGTAAGCTATTCGGTTTGTATTCGATTGCTATCGTAAACGGCGCACAGTTTAAGGCAGAAACGGTTATTCCGGGACTGACAGAAGCAAGAGCAAACGAAATGAAAACAATTATAATGGAGTACATACAACATGGAAAGATCCGGTGATTTCTCTGCGCCACGCAGAATGAGCAAGAGCGCCTATGCCATATTTTTTGTAAAGGAGTTGCGCCGTTATATCAGTCTGTTTCTTATTCTGATGCTTCTTTATGTGTTCGATCCTGAAAAACATCGTTCCTTCATGGAAACAATGGAAGCACTGTTGTATGTATCTGTTGGGTATCTGCTGCTTGCAGCAGTCGTGGCTTTTATCAGTTATTATTACAAGAAATATTATATTAAGAACGGAAATCTGATTTTTATCTATGGATTATTTAAAAATGAAACAACCATACCCTTGCATAAGGTACAGTCGTTGAGAACCCGACGGGGCTTTATGTATCGGTTGTTTGATATGAAAGGAGTTTCATTCGATACGCTTGCTTCGAAAACAGCGGAAGTAGAACTGATTCTGGATTATAAAGACTGGAATATGTTGCTCGAAAAGATTGAGCAACAGGAACAGGTGCCGGAGGAAGATAAGCAATCGGTAGAAGAGAATGTGATGACCAAGGAATCGAAGTCTGTCAATGATAAATGTATTCTGAAACTGAGTAATCTGAATCTGATAAAAGGAGCCTTTTGTCAGAACCATTTTAAGGGAATGGTTGTGCTGTTGGGTATTCTGTTTACTTTCTACGATAAAATACTCTCGGCAAGCGATAGAATCTTGAATCTCTTCATCGATTATGTCAGTGAACATGCCGATTATACTTCCCTCTCGGTCACGGTGTTTGTTATGCTTCTTCTTATATTGTATGTTATTGTAATGGTATTATGGATCGTGAAAGTATTTATGCGGTATTATAACATGGAGATACATATGGATAAGGCCCAGCTCTTTTTCGAGAGTGGCTTGTTTACACGGTTCAGCAGTCGCTTTTCGTACGATAAGGTGTGCACGGTTTATGTAAAACAAAATATTATAGAGAAATATCTGGGATGCTGTACTGTCATGTTGAAACAGGCATTCAATGCTACTGAAAAAAAGGATGAGAGCGATGTAAAGATATACGGCTCGAATTTCTCCGGGCATTTCCTGAACTGGTGGCTGGGTAAGGATTATGCTTCTTCGCAAACGATTCTGTCGGCGAAATCAGGGAAAGGAGTGATTGGTTATACCGTGCGGTTTGATATTCCTGTTTCACTGATTGTTTGTGCCGTACTGTGTTATTGCAAATTATATCCGTGGCTGGCAATACCTGTTGCGTATATGCTTATATCTTTGGTAAAGGGAGTTTGGGCAGCTCGCCGGAGTAGTATCACATTGAAAGATGATTATGTTGAAATACATAACGGTAAGTTGGCCGATGTCAGGAACTACATTAAATACGCCAATGTGGAAGTGGCCTGCCTAAGACAAACTCTGTTTACTCCTTTCTTTCATCGTGTGAATTTGATTGTTTCTACTAATGGAACTTCCTTTGTGGTAAGAAGTTTGAAAGAAAAAGAGGCAAACGATGTCTATGAGTATCTGATAGGTAATAGCCGGTCATAGGAAGCAATCAAAACCTAAAGTGACAAAAAATGTGAGTCCGATATAAAATCGGGTAAATGGCAAGTTTGCATTCCTTCACTTTCTATTACAGCACAAAGTACTACGCTCTTATTATGCAGGTAATACCTACTTTTAGGTATATTGTGTGGCTGCTGTGCCATACTTTTTTGTATTTTTGCGGTATAATATAAAAAGGTATACTATAACGAAATGGTACAGATAGACGATGTGATAGTCAGCCTGGATGTTTTCCGCGAGAAATTTCTGTGTAACCTCGATGCCTGTAAAGGGGAATGTTGCATAGAAGGTGATGCAGGTGCACCGGTAGAATTGGAAGAAGTAGAGAAACTGGAAGAGGTATTGCCCGTAGTATGGGACGATCTCTCACCCGAGGCGCGTGAGATTATCGATAAACAAGGAGTGGTTTATACCGATTCGGATGGTGATCTGGTTACTTCTATCGTAAACGGAAAGGACTGCGTATTTACGTGTTACGATGAAAAGGGATATTGTTACTGCGCAATCGAAAAAGCCTACCGGGAAGGACGTTGTAATTTCTATAAGCCGATATCGTGCCATTTATATCCTATACGTGTAGGCGACTACGGGCCTTATAAGGCAGTAAACTACCATCGGTGGGATGTTTGTAAGGCAGCCGTTTTGTTAGGCAAGAAAGAGAATGTCCCTGTTTACAAGTTCTTGAAGGAGCCTTTGATACGTAAATTTGGCGAAGCATGGTATGCCGAGCTGGAAAACGTAGCGGAAGAATTGGAAAAGCAACATATTATTTAGTAGATAGCAAGTTGGTGCAGAGAGAGCAGAGGCAGGAATGCCTTGTTTTACTCTGCACCTTTTTTATATAAGAAAAGGTTGCCTTATTTTAATTTGAACCGTACGGTTTTTATAGGACGCAAGTAATAATCGACAGTCTTCCCGGCATCGAGAATGCGGTTGTTTGCCAGACTGAAAGTCGATTGTCCGTCGTTGCAGAGGTAACGCGCTCCGTCGGTATATTTAAACCAGTCGAATCCGTATTCGGAGATGAATTTATTCAGTTCATTTACCGTCCCTTGAAATTGAGTTCGGAAAGCTGTCGCCTCCTCTGTTGTAAACATTCTCCATCCACTGATATCGTCTTTTTCATAGGCCTCCAGCAGTCCGGGAGCATCTGCTGCCAGTGTATACCATTGGTCGGGTGCAATAAGGATAGCCTTGCTTTCGGTAGCCGACAGTGATGTGACCTGCCAGACATAAAAATACCCCCATATCGTATCGGCATCTGGTAGCTCTGGGACGATGAATGTATCGGTTTCTTCTGTATCATCTGGTGTTTCCGTATCGTCGGTATTGCCCGAACCGTTGCCTCCTGTTCCACCGTCTGTATGATCATCTCCGCCTTCGTCGGGAAGAATTTCATCAAATCCGAATTCACAATCTACTTCCGGTTGCCAGCCTTCAGCCTGAAATTCTCCGTCGAGCGATACGCCTCCTTTATAATATCCGGTAAAATGATAGGGATATCCTGCTTTCAGATTGGCTTGATACGTATAGCCGTAAGTTTCATTGTTGTCGGGCAGCTCTATGTTTATCGAGAGGTGCGTCTGTGAACTCTCGTTCGGGAAGATATATACCGCATCGCTTATCCAGCGGTTGCCTTCTTTCCGGCATGAAACGGTACATTGGCGTTTGTCGTTCTTGTTATCTCCATTGAATGAGATGCCTGAACTGACCGGAGATACATTGACCTCTGTCGTGATGGCATTGTCGGGGATTCCGTAAAGTGTAAACGTAAGCGAAGCTACCACATACGACAAAGTTACAGAAATTCGGGTAGATTGAGTCAGATTGATACTGGCCTTTCCCATTTGTAACGGTTTATCCGACCGGTTATTATTGTTCAGCGTGATGTAACTGTCGGGAATGATTTCGAGGGGATAGGAATAGTTGTCGTCCGTCAGTCCCGACAATAATACAAGTGTGTATTTTCCTTTCGGCATCGACGCGCTGTATTCACTGGTTTCTTCGGAGATACTTTCCTGCGAAATGCAGTTGTTTTTGTCATCGAACATATAGATCGACAGCGGATAATTTATTTTAGCGTTGTCTTGACTGCCGATATTCAATTGCAAGGTGTACGTAACTTCGCTTTCGGTTTCTCCGGTTGTTCCGTTTTCTTCTTGTTCCAACTGGTATTCTCCACAGGCACAAAGCAGAAACAGGCAGGTAGTAAAAAAGATGTTTTTCATCGTTTCCATAGATAGCTTATTGCTTTTTCTCTTTACTAACGCAAGTTGATGAAAAAATGTACCGTATGATGAATTTTTTTTTTCGGGAGGATGGAGATTTTTCTTCGCTGGAAGAGAACTAAAATTTGTACAAATTTTCGAAGTTTTTGTACAAAAAATAAAAAAATGTCCCGACGTTTTTTCGGAAAGAAAGTTTGGAGTATCCGAAAACGTCGGGACATCTCTATAAACGTAAGATGTAGCTATTTTTGTACCTCTTCCATTACTCTCAGGAAATTTCCTCCCCATATCAGGCGGAGGTCGGCTTCGCTGTACCGTTCATAAAGTAACCGGCGTGTCAGATTGATCAGTTCCGAAGAATCGTTGCAGCCGATGATACCTCCGTCGCCGTCGAAATCGGTTCCGATACCCACATGTTCTATTCCCATGATGTTGACCATGTGATGCAGGTGTTCGATGGCATCGCAGATAGTTGCTGGTGCGTCCGAACGGAGAAAACCGCCGTACAGACAAACCTGTACGACTCCTCCCTTGCGGGCGATGGCTTTCAGTTGGTCGTCGGTCAGGTTGCGCGGATGGTCGCACAGTGCGCGGCAGGAAGAATGGGAGCAGACAACCGGCTGGCTGCTTATCTCCAGCGTATCGTAGAAGGTCTGTTCGCCTGCATGCGACAAGTCGACCATCATACCGGTACGGTTCATTTCACGGATAACCTGTTCGCCGAAAGGCGTTACACCGATATGTTCGTCATTGTATCGTGCCGATCCACAGATATCATTGTTGCCGTTGTGGCAAAGTGTCATATAAACCACTCCACGCTTGCGGAAACGCTCTACATTCGTCAAATCTTTTCCGATGGCATATCCGTTTTCTATTCCCAGCATGATAGCTTTTTTACCTTCCCGTTTCAAGCGATAGAGGTCGGCGGGTGTGTAAGCAATATCTACCGCCGTGCAGTTCATGGCAACCATACGCTCTATTTCATTCAGCAACTGGTCGGCTTTGGCTGTCGCAGCCAGTAAGGCTTCGTCGGTACGTTCCTTTTGTGCCAGATAAGCCACCATGATGGTTGCGTCCTGACGTCCTTCGGTCATCTTGTGTAAGTCGACCTTTATCTTAGGGTCGCGTGTGGCAAAGTTGATGTTTTGCCCGAAAAACATCGGTGTGTCGCAGTGCGTGTCCAGCGTAAGTATGCGGTGGTGCATCCGTTTTGCCTGGCGGAAAGAAGTAGCCTCCTGCAACAGCCATTCGAAGAGCGGCATCATGTATTCATCATCGTTCAGGATAAAGCATTCGGGATGCCATTGTACACCCAGCATCGACTTATATTCTGTACTTTCTATTGCCTCTGCCACGTTGTCGGTGGCGCGGGCCGAAATACGGAATCCCGGAGCCGCTTCGTTTACTGCCTGATGGTGGAACGAATTGACTGGCAGAGAGGTTGTCTTCATGATTCGTGCCAGCAGGCTGTCGTCTTCTATCTGTATGGTGTGGGATGCGAAGGCACGGTCCATATCCTGACTGTGCTTGATGCGCGTACCTTCCATTTGTACGTGAATATCCTGATAGATGCTTCCCCCAAGTGCTACGTTCATGATCTGCATACCCCGGCAAATACCTAATATCGGAATCTGGCGGTTGGCTGCAAGTCGGGTAAGAAGTAGTTCCTGACGGTCGCGGTAAGGGTTTATGCTGTGTAATTCTTTTACCGGCTCTTCGTGCAAGAACAGCGGATTTATATCTCCTCCTCCTGTCAGAAGAAGTCCGTCGAGACTGTCGAGTAAGCTTATCAGAATGTCAGTATTTTCGAAAGGAGGAATGATGAACGGAACACCTCCTGCTTTCAGAATGGAAGTATAATATCCAGGGGCAAGCGTTAAGTTTCCGTCACTGAAATTACCGGTAATTCCGATGACCGGTGCATCTTTATGATTTGGAAATCGACTGTGGAGTACCTTGTAGTCCGCTTCGATGTCAAATGTTTGAAACGTTTTCATAAGTTAATATTTCGTAGAAACCGAACAAATATAGAGATAAATTCAGATTTATTTTTCATATTTGCTAAAAATCTAATGGTATGGAATTGATTCGAACCCTTACCCAGTTGGTGAATAATTTGCGTTCGCTTGGCATCCGCCGGCGAGTTGCAGTAGTATGTCCCAATGACCCCCATACGGAATACGTTATCATTCGTAGTCTGCGTGAAGAAATAGCAGAATATCTTCTGGTCACCGATGAGGCGCATGCTGAAGTGGCACATAGCCTGCATGCAGCTTCTCCCGATTTTGTCCGTATATATATTACTTCCACCCCCGATGAAGCGGCTGCTCTTGCTGTGGAACTGGTGCGAACCGGTGAGGCCGACATCCTGATGAAGGGGCTTATTAATACCGACAACCTGTTGCGTGCTGTGCTGAAAAAAGAAAAAGGTCTGTTGCCTCCAGGAGGTATTTTAAGTCATGTAGCTATAGCACAGATACCTCTTTATCATAAACTGCTGTTGTTTTCGGATGCTGCCGTCATTCCTCGTCCCGGTTTGGCGCAGTTTCGGGCGATGATAGCCAATGATATCGCCTTGTGCCGTAAGTTGGGCAACGAAGAGCCTCGGGTGGCGCTGATACATTGTTCGGAAAAAGTAAACGAAAAGTTTCCTCATACGCTGGATTATGTACAACTGAAAGAAGAGGCCAGACTTGGGAAATTTGGTACTGCTTTCATCGACGGCCCCATGGATGCCAAGACAGCCTGCGACCGCCATAGCGGGGAGATAAAGGGACTGAGTTCGCCGGTTATCGGAAATGCGGATATCATGATTTTCCCGAATATTGAATCTGGCAATACATTTTATAAAACCCTTTCGCTGTTTGGTGATGCGAACATGGCCGGCATGCTTACAGGTACCGTTGCCCCGGTGGTCGTTCCTTCGCGCAGCGATTCGGGAAACTCTAAGTTTTATAGCCTTGCACTGGCGTGTCTGGCTGGTTCTCAAAACGATTAATATTGACCTTATATGAAAATACTTGTTATAAATCCCGGCTCAACCTCTACCAAGCTGGCCGTGTACGAAGATGACAAGCAGGTGTGGAGAGAAAGTGTGTTTCACTCTGCTAAAGATTTGTCGGAGTTTCATCATATCAATGAACAGTATGAATATCGTCGCCGGCATGTGACGGAGGCTTTACAGAAGGCGGGAATTCCCTTATGCTTCGATGCCATCATTGCACGTGGCGGGCTGCTCAAACCTACACCGGGAGGAGTATATCGGATCAATGAACGCATCAAGCATGATTTGTGGCATGCGGATATGGAACATGCGTCGAACCTGGCTGCCTTGATAGCCGACGAACTGGCTGCTTCGGCTGGATGTCCGGCTTTCATTGCCGATCCGGTTGTCACCGACGAGCTTTGTGACGTGGCACGTCTGACCGGTATTCCGGAGATTCCTCGTATCTCTATCTTCCATGCGCTGAACAGCAGGGCAGTTTCCCGTAATTATGCGGCACGGATAGGCCGGAAATATGAAGAACTCGACCTGATTGTCGTTCATTTGGGTGGGGGCATTTCGGTCAGTGCGCATCATCATGGTAAGGTTATCGACGTGAACAATGCATTGAACGGTGAGGGACCGTTCAGTCCGGAACGTGCGGGTACTATTCCGGCACGGCAGCTCGTCGATTTGTGCTTCAGCGGAAAATATACTTATCAGGAGATACGTAAGATGCTGAATGGCAGGGGAGGTTTACTGGCCCATTTAGGTACAACGGATGTTCCAACTATTGTCCGGTGGGCACACGCAGGCGATAAGAAACATAAACTGGTGCTGGAAGCCATGATTTATACGGTTGCCAAGCAGGTAGGAGCCATGCATGTCGCTTTACACGGGCAGACAGATGCCGTCATTCTGACGGGGGGAATTGCCAATAATAAGTATTGTGTGTCCTTGCTGCGCGAGTGGCTGGAAGGTATCGCGCGTATTGTTGTCATTCCGGGAGAGGATGAAATGGGAGCACTTGCCATGAATGCGCTGGGAGCCTTGAGAGGAGAGTTGCCATTGCAGGAGTATAATCCCTGAAAGTTTATAGAAAACACCGCTTCCACCGGTCTTGACTGATTAAAATATCAGGTCAGGCCGATGGAAGCGGTGTGAAGGGACTGCTATCGTTGAGGGATTGCTCTCCCGTCAAGATTCGTATTCGTGTTTGCGCTTAGGATTCATTGGGAACCATCCTTTCAGAACCCGCTCACGTTGTTCGAATACTTCTTTAATTGTCCAAAAAGAAGAAAAGGAGAATACGCCCAATAGAGTAGAAATCAACAGGTTGCTGACGAGCAGTGAACCAATGATTCCCGCAATGCCCAGTAGCAGAAACCACCACCAGCAACGCGTTCCCCAATAATATTCGGCTTTAACCACAACCGGATGAAATAATCCTATAATCAGGAATGTGCATATACCTATCACGATTCCTTCAAAGTGGAGAGTTGAAAGCCATTCCATCTCTTAATTATTTGCGGATAGGAATTTCTTTTTTGATACTCTGCTCCAGTGAAATCAATGTTTCCGTTGCAGTTACACCCGGTATTTCCTGTATTTTTGAGTTCAGTAATTCCATCAGGTGCTCGTTGTCTGTAGAATATAGTTTAGTCAACATTGTGTACGGTCCTGTTGTAAAGTGGCATTCTACGATTTCAGGAATCTTTTCCAGCTCTGCTACTACACTTTTGTACATAGAACCTTTTTCCAGTTTAATTCCCACATAGGTGCAAGTGCTGTATCCTAAGCTCTTGGGATTTACATGGTAGCCTGAGCCTATAATGACCCCTAAGTCTATCAGTCGCTGTACACGTTGGTGGATGGCTGCGCGCGAAACTCCGCAATCGGCGGCAACGTCTTTAAACGGAATACGAGCATTCTGAGAAATAATTTCCAGAATCTGTTTGTCTAGGTTATCAATTTTTTCCATAATAAGCAATCTATATTATCATTTTGTAAGCAAATATAGAAAAACTTTTTTATAAGTCTTATAGAAACCGACGAAAAACATAATTTTTTTACTAAAAAGAACAAAAAATAGTAGCTATTGGTATATAAGTTCTTCAATTTCTGCTATTTTTCGTCTTCTTTCGAAGGAAAATGTATCACTGTGTGAGTCCAGATAGTTCATCAGAAACAATGCTTTCTGGTATAAGATTTTTCTTTCTTGGGGCGACTGCTGGATAGAGGCGTCGTAACATAGCAAGTCGGAAAGCATTTCTATGCGATGCAGGAATTCTTTCTCCGGAAATTCTGTTTGTAGATAAGAAAGTATGTATTCAGCATCTTGTTCGTAGAAGAAACTTTCAGGTTGACGGAAATAGGCACGATACATACTGTGGATATCTATCTGTAATGTTTCTACCGGCTTGGTGGCTTTCTCTTCTTTCAGTTTCTCCAATGCTTCGAAAAACTGTCTGATTAATCGCATAATGTAATCTCGTTCTAACATATCCTGCTCTATTTTTATATCGTAATTGGCAGGGCAAAGATAGATAGTTTTTCCGGACGGACGTTCTTCTTTGGGGCAATGTTTGGAAATCCTTCTCGAAATGAGCCTTGTAGTCGTGTTTTTTTGTGTTAACTTTCCCCGTCATGTTCTCATTTCTTCTATCTTTGTGGAGTTAAATTTTATAAATCTTTTAAAACATGCACCCGCTGGATTTGTTTAAATATTGTCCCAAGTGCGGATCTTCTCATTTCGAAATACGGAACGAGAAAGCAAAAAAGTGTGCTGACTGCGGCTTTACTTATTATTTTAATTCGAGTGCTGCTACAGTAGCTTTTATTTTGAATGGTAAAAATGAACTTTTGGTCTGCCGTCGAGGCAAGGATCCTGCAAAGGGAACACTCGACCTTTCAGGTGGTTTTATTGACATGGCAGAAACCGGAGAGGAAGGAGTTGCTCGTGAAGTACGTGAGGAAACTGGACTACAAGTGGTACAGGCTACTTACCTGTTTTCTCTTCCCAATACTTATTTGTATTCGGGATTTTTAGTACATACCCTCGATTTGTTTTTCCTTTGCCGGGTAGCAGACGACAGCCGGTTGATGGCAATGGATGATGTGGCCGACTCGTTCTGGATGCCTTTGGATCAGATAAATCCGGAAGAATTCGGACTTGATTCCGTACGTAAGGGCGTTGCTCGTTTCCTGAAAGAGCATAAAAATAAATAAGAACAATAATATTCTATCAAGATATAGATATGAAGAACAAGAAACATGTATGGGTGGCAGGAGCCATGTGTGTGTTGCCGTTCATGGCGATGGCACAGCAGGTTGAGCCACTGACAGACTCTCGCCGCCTGTTTGACGACGGCAAGGAGTTATTTCTTCGTCGTGACTATGCGGCGGCGTGGCAAACGTTGTCTCGCTATGTACAACAGAAACCGCAAGCTTCACTGGCCGATGATGCCGCTTATATGCTTGCATGTACGTCGTATGAGCTGAAATCTCCCGACTGTATTCAGCAGTTGGAGCGTTATCTGGAGCAATATCCTGATTCGCGTTATACGAACCGGGTACAGTCGCTCATTGCTTCAGCTTATTTCTTTCAGGGAAAATATCCGGAAGCGATTGCTACATTTAAGGCTTGTCTGTTCGACTTGCTTGCTGACGAGGAGCGTGATGCCTGTACTTTGCGTATGGGAACGGCTTACTTGAAAATGGGAAACTTGGACGAGGCTTCTGTATGGCTTAATATTCTGAAAGAAGTCAGTAGCGAATATCGCATAGATGCTGTTTATTATCTTGCATATATCGACTATGTACAGAAACAGTACAATAAGGCTTTGCAGGGATTTCGTGAAGCAGGGGCTACTCCAAAGTATGCAGCACTGGCACCTTATTATATTGCCGACATTTATTTGATTGGGGGCAATTATCAGCAAGCACGGCAGATTGCTTCTACTTATCTGGAAGCATATCCTCGTCAGGAGAAGGCGGTAGAGATGAAACGTATTTGCGGCGAGGCATGTTACGGATTGAAACAATATGCTGGCGCTATCAGTTACCTGTCGGCTTATCGTAATGAAACCGAAACCAGTGCAGATCGTAATGCATTGTATAAGCTGGGTATGAGTTATTTTAATACCGGAGTGTATTCGGAAGCTGCTGCTATGCTGGGAGAGGCTACTACACGGCAAGATGCATTGAGCCAGAATGCGTATTTACATATGGGACTCGCTTATTTGCAGTTGAAGGAGAGAAACCGTGCACGTATGGCTTTCGAGCAGGCTTCGGCCATGAACTACGATCGGGGTATTAAGGAACAGGCTTTTTATAATTATGCTCTGTGCATACACGAAACGTCTTATTCTCCTTTTGCCGAGTCGGTCACTGTGTTCGAACGTTTCTTGAATGAGTTTCCTAATTCGGCATATACAGAAAAGGTCAACGACTACTTGATTGAGGTTTATATGAATACACGCAGTTATACGGCTGCACTGAATTCAATAGCTAAGATCAGTCATCCGGGAAATCGTATTTTGGAAGCTAAGCAGAAATTATTGTTCCGTCTGGGAACACAAGCTTTTGCACAGGCTGCTTTTGAAAATGCCATTGACTATTTTTCCCAGTCCCTTCAATTAGGACGCTATAATCAGCAGACTCAGGCAGATGCTTATTATTGGAGAGGTGAATCGAAATATCGTTTGGAGCAATATAATGCTGCGGCATCCGACTATCGTCAATTCTTGGAATTTGCTCCCGACCGGCGTAGTACGGAGTATGGACTGGCTTTGTATAACTTAGGTTATACCGCATTCAAGCAAAAGCAGTATGACAAGGCATTGACTTGGTTTACACGCTGTGCCGAGTCGGGTATCCGTCTGGAGAATGATGTTGTGGCTGATGTCTATAACCGAATGGGTGACTGCAATTTCTATGCACGACGGTTTGATGCGGCCGATGCGCAGTATGCTCAGGCATCCGGTTATTCCATGTCGTTGTCGGACTATTCGCTGTTCCAGCAAAGTATCATTAAGGGCTTACAGCGCGAATATGGAAAGAAGATTGATTTGCTGAACCGTCTGATTGCCGGATTCCCTGAATCTCAATACATAGATGATGCACTCTATGAACAGGGACGTGCTTTTGTACAGATGGAAGATAATGCCAATGCTATCAAACGTTATTCTTTGTTGGTACAGCGCTATCCGGAAAGTCCGCTGTCGCGTCGCGCAGCCAATGAAATCGGTTTGTTGTATTATCAGGATGATAAATATAATGAGGCGATAGCTGCTTATAAGAAAGTAATCTCTACTTATCCAGGTAGTGAAGAAGCTCGTTTGGCCCAGCGTGACTTGAAGTCAATCTACATCGACCTGAACAGAGTAGATGATTATATGGCATTTGCCTCTACTATTCCGGGTGGAGCTAATTTCGATGTGAATGAACGTGATTCATTGACCTATGTGGCTGCCGAACGTGTATACATGCGTGGCAATATTGCTGAGGCCAAGGCCAGTTTTGTTCGTTACCTGCAATCGTTCCCGCAGGGAGCATTCAGCGTAAATTCACATTATTATTTAGGATTGATAGATTATAATGAGAAAAATTATACAGGTGCAGCTTCGCATTTGGATAAAGTGGTTGCATATCCTGACAATAAATTCTCGGGCGAAGCAATGGCTATATGTGCCGATATGGCTTACAAAGGAAAAGAGTATGAAAAGGCTTTAGGACTTTATAAGCGTATGGCAGACCGGGCTGTTTCGCAGGAAGAACGTGTACAGGCTCGTACGGGGGCAATGCGCAGTGCCTGGATGATAAAGGATTATCAGGAAATTGTGGCTATGGCTTCGGGCTTGATTGCTGAAAGTAAGCTGACTCCGGAACTGAAAAATGAAGCTTACTATTATCGGGCAAAGGCTTTGCTTGCCGAAGGACAGTCGAAGGAAGCGATGAGTGACCTGAGCTTCTTGTCGAAGGATACTCGTAATGTCTATGGAGCGGAGGCTAAATATTTGCTTGCACAGCTATATTTCAATGCCGGACAGACTGATAAGGCTGAAAAGGAAGTACTCGATTATATTGAAGTCAGTACGCCGCATGCTTATTGGCTGGCAAGAAGTTTCGTGTTGTTGTCGGACGTATACATGAAACTTGGACGTGACTTGGATGCCAGACAATACCTGCTGTCGTTACAGCAGAACTATCAGGCAGACGATGACATTGCTGGCATGATAGAAACTCGATTGGCTAAACTAAATAAGGGAAGTAAACAATGAAACATATATCTGCTATTATAATGGGAGTTGCACTGCTGCCTGTAGTAAAAGGTTATGCACAGGAGCAGGCAAAAGATTCTACATTGAACCGTACCGTAGTGGTGGAGAATCAATATAATCCCGAAGTGATGGATGCCTTTAAGGTAAATGTGTTGCCAAAAGTGGAGGAGCCTGCTGTGGCAAAACAGCATATTGACTATGCAACTTCGGTGCGTCCGCTCACAACATGGAATTTTTCGCCGATGGCTCCGATTACCAGTGAACAGAAACAGCCGGATGCTCCTCGAGGATATATCAGAGGAGCTTATGGTAGCCGGAACAATGCCGACCTGAAAGCATCGTATTTGTGGGATATTTCCCGTCGTGACCGTTTGCAGTTCATGGGTTCCTTATATGGTATGTATGGTAGTATTTCTTCTTTACTGCCCGAGGAGGGGGATTGGAAATCTCGCTTTTACCGTACGGATGTAGCACTGGATTACAAACATGATTTCCAGAAGGTTTCACTTACATTGGGAGGGGCTTTTACTTCACAGGTATTCAACTATATGCCGGGGAAAGCAAAAGAAATTCAGAATATGTATGAAACTACCCGACAGCATTATACATTAGGTGAAGGATATGTAGGGGTGTCTTCTGTAGAGGGCCAGCTTCCTGTAGAGTTTTCTATACAGACAGGCTTGCGTAGCTTTAGCCGTAAGTATGATATTCCTTACATGCGACATGGATCGGAAAATATATTCCATACGGTTGGATTTATTGCCGGAGCTTTGAACGAGGAGCAGCGGGTAGGTATAGCATTGGGTATGGATAATTTGATTCACGATGTGGAACAAACTGACTATACATTGCTGAAGCTGAATCCTTATTATACGTTGGAAAATGATGATGTACGCTTGCGCGTGGGAGCGCATGTCGACTGGCAGTCGGCTAATGGCAGTGGCATAAAGGCTGCTCCGGATGTAAAGGTTGATTATACTTTTTCTGATACATATGTGGTTTATTTGCATGCTACAGGAGGTACTCAGTTGAACGATTTTCGTCAACTGAATGAGATTTCTCCTTATTGGGGACAAATTAGCCAGATGCGCACATCGTATACTCCGGCTGATATTCAGGCGGGATTCAAGGCTTCTCCAATACCGGGACTTGGCTTCCAACTGTTTGGAGGGTATCGTGTTACAAAGGATGAAATCTTTCTGATTCCAGGAGCTCTGGAGGAACATTTTCCGTATTGCTATTCTCTGTTGTTGCAGGAAAAGGCAAAGGTTGGCTATGGAGGTGCGAAAGTAGCTTATGGCTATAAGGATATTTTCGACTTTTCAGTCAACGGAACTTATTATGGCTGGAATGTAAAAGATGAGGCGGAGGCGCTTCTCTATCTGAAGCCTCAGTTTGTACTGGAAGCTTCGGCACGTGCGAAAGTGTATAATGAATTTTGGATCTCGGCAGATTATCGTTATGAGGGCCGTGTCAAAGTAAGTAATTTGGAGAGAGCTGATGCAATGAATAATCTGTCACTTTCGGCAGGTTATGAATTTTTCAATTGTCTGAATGTTTTTGCCCGTTTCGACAATGTATTGAATCGCGATTATATTACTCAGTCAGGTTATCTTTCTCAAGGATTTAATGCTTTGGCTGGTATAAGTTTCCGGTTCTGATAACAGTATACTCAGAGTAAAGCCTGTAGCGGACCTATTTCCGTTACAGGCTTTTTTTATGATAGGCTGTAAAAATTGTTTGGAGTAAAATGTATTCTCCTTTTCGTATTTAATGGGCCTCATGATCTAAAAAAGGAAGAATTTTAGAAAAACACACCTTATTATATGGTGTACTTCAGGTTTTTTCATACATTTGTCCCAAAATCACTAAATGGATTACAGAAGTTATGCAAAATAATCTGGTAATAGTTGAGTCCCCTGCTAAGGCAAAAACTATTGAAAAGTTCTTGGGAGAGGGATATAAAGTACTTTCAAGTTACGGACATATTCGCGATTTGAAACAGAAGGCGTTCAGCATCGATATAAAGAACCACTTCGCTCCGATATACGAAGTGCCGGAAGATAAAAAGAAACTGGTTACGGAATTGAAGAAGGAAGCGAAGAAAGCCGATATGGTATGGCTCGCATCCGATGAGGACCGTGAGGGAGAAGCTATATCATGGCATTTGTTTGAGGTGCTGGAACTGGATCCGGCAAAGACAAAGCGTATCGTGTTCCATGAAATTACCAAGACTGCTATTCTGAAAGCCATTGAGCATCCGCGTGACATTAATGTTGATTTGGTTAATGCACAACAGGCTCGTCGTGTCCTTGACCGTATTGTAGGTTTTGAACTCTCCCCGGTATTGTGGAAGAAAATCAAGCCTTCTTTGTCGGCTGGACGTGTACAGTCGGTCGCTGTACGTCTGATTGTGGAACGTGAGCGTGATGTACATGCGTTTGTAAGTGAAGCTTCTTATAAAGTTACCGCTATTTTTACCGATGACAAGGGAGCTGAAATTAAGGCTGATTTAGGAAAGCGTTTTAAAACTAAGGAAGAAGCAAAGGTATTTTTGGAAAGTTGTAAAAATGCCGGATTTAAAATAGAAGATATTACTACTCGTCCGATAAAGAAATCGCCTGCTGCTCCGTTTACCACTTCTACCTTGCAGCAAGAGGCTGCACGTAAGTTGGGCTATACGGTAGCACAAACTATGATGTTGGCACAGCGGTTGTACGAAAACGGACAGATTACTTATATGCGTACTGACTCTGTGAATTTATCGGATCTGGCTTTAAGCACGAGCCATGATACAATTCTTTCACTGATGGGGGAAAAGTATGTACATACACGTCATTTTACGACTAAAACCAAGGGGGCGCAGGAAGCTCACGAGGCTATTCGTCCTACGTATATGTCGAACGAAACAATAGAAGGAACTTCTCAGGAAAAGCGTTTGTATGATTTGATCTGGAAACGTACATTGGCTTCACAGATGGCTGATGCTGAACTTGAAAAGACGACTGCCACCATTGCGATAAGCGGACATGAAGATAAGTTTATAGCCGTGGGAGAAGTTGTGACTTTCGACGGTTTCTTGCGTGTATATAAGGAGTCGTTCGATGAAGATATGGAACAGGAGGATGAAAGTCGTCTGCTTCCGGCTTTGGAGGTAGGACAGTCACTCGATTGCAAGGAGATTATCGCTATGGAACGTTTTACACAGGCTCCTCCGCGCTATACGGAAGCTAGCTTGGTGCGTAAGTTGGAGGAACTTGGTATCGGTCGTCCTTCTACCTATGCTCCTACTATTTCTACTATTCAGCAGCGAGGTTATGTTGAGAAGGGTAATCGTGAAGGAGTGGAACGCAGCTATGAAATTTTGCGGCTGAAGGATGATAAAATTACAGAAAGTACCAAGACTGAAATAACGGGAAGCGAAAAGGCTAAGCTGATTCCTACGGATGTGGGTATTGTAGTCAATGACTTCCTGAAAGAATATTTCCCGCAAATTATGGATTATAATTTCACGGCAAGCGTGGAAAAGGAATTCGATGAGATTGCGGAAGGAGATAAGAAATGGACGGATGTGATGGAACATTTCTATGATGGTTTCCACCCGTTGGTAGAAGATACAATGGCTGCCAAGTCGGAACATAAGGTGGGTGAACGTATGCTGGGGGTAGACCCGGTAAGCGGAAAACCTGTTTCGGTGAAAATCGGACGTTATGGACCGGTTGTTCAGATTGGTACTGCCGATGATGAGGAGAAGCCTCGTTTTGCTCAGTTGAAGAAAGAATATTCACTGGAAACTATAACATTGGAGGAAGCTCTCGATTTGTTTAAACTTCCTCGTACACTGGGTGAGTTGGAAGGAGCTGTTGTTACCGTTGGTACAGGACGCTTCGGACCGTATATACGTTATAATAATACATTCGTTTCCATTCCTAAGAATATGGATCCGATGGCTGTTACACTGGATGATGCAGAGAAGTTGATTCGTGAGAAACAGGATGCAGCTGCCAAGAAAGTTATCAAGACTTTTGATGCCGATCCGGATATGCAGATTTTGAATGGACGTTATGGACCGTATATCGCATATCAGAAAAAGAATTATAAGATTCCTGAGAATGTAGAGGCGGCCGATTTGACACTGGATGCTTGTTTCAAGGTAATTGAATTGCAGAAGGAAAAAGCTGAGGTTCGCAAGGTGCGTGGCGGTGTAAAAAAGAAATAATGAAGAGAATCTTTTTGATTGGTTATATGGGATCGGGTAAGACGACATTGGGAAAAGCGTTTGCCCGGGCCATGCAACTCCAGTTTATTGATCTGGACTGGTATATCGAGGAACGTTTTCATAAGACAGTGCAGGACTTGTTTGCCGAGCGGGGGGAAAGTGGTTTCCGTGAGGTGGAAAGGAATATGCTGCATGAAGCTGGAGAGTTTGAAAATGTTGTGATTGCAGCCGGAGGGGGTACACCGTGCTTTTTCGATAATATGGATTATATGAATCGTGCAGGTGATACTGTCTTTCTGGATGTTTGTCCTGAAGTATTATTCCGCCGTCTGAAAATAGCTAAGGCAAAGCGGCCGTTGTTGGCTGATAAAACAGATGGAGAATTGATGGATGTCATAAATACAGCTTTGCAGAAACGTATGTGCTTCTATAAACAAGCTAAATATAAGTTTAATGCTGAACGGCTGGAAAGCCATGAACAAATTGGCGAATCAGTAGCGCAACTGAAATTATTATTAGATAAATAGATTATAAACGTAGAC